>DROB01000466.1 GCA_011321985.1 Gammaproteobacteria bacterium
ACAATGCTACCGGTGGAGGGTTTGTTTTCATCGGTGATCAGGACATCATTTGCGGCCCGGCTGGCAGTGATGTCGACATAGCTCAAATCGATAGACGATTCTGACTGCATTAAAAGATTGCCCTGGGCCTGCAACGTTGCCGGACTTTGTTTGCTGTTACCTGCCACCTGAATCTGATTGGCCATCAGTGAGAGGTCACCCCCTGAGTGCACATCACCCTGAATAGTCAGGGCTTGCCTGGCTGTTAATATACTGTCGCCCTGACTGTTTGTGCGTGCATTACTGCCGATAGTCAGGCGTTGCTTTGCCAGCAGATAAAGGGCATCCTGCGATTCCAGTTTTGCAGTCGCACGGCGTTTGACTCCCTGTGCCTGTACATCGATGCCGGCGATATCGATGTTTTCAGCATCGATGATGAGGGGGGTGTCGGTGATGAGTTGTCCGCCTTTTTGAACATAGTTACCACTGACGGTAATGGCCATGGATGGCGCGCTTATCATGGCACTACGGTATTTCACTTCACCTTCATCGGTGACAAACCAGTTACGTGAGGTGGTGGTCAGGCTCAGGTCGATGGTATCGATCACCAGGTTGTTGCCGGCGATTAGATCGCCACTATTGGTAATGTGTTCACTTTTTAACAATAGATTGTTGTGCGCGATAATGCGGCTGCTGAATTGATCGGCAGCCAGTGCATTGGTGTTTTGTTCGCCATCGGGTAACACGATGGTGGGGGCCAGCACCTGCTGGCCATCAACCCGTGTCTGTCGTTCAAAAACGATGATCGGGGCTGTCAGGGTTTGACGTTGCGTTTCACTGGGGCGCTGTCCGAAGTTGAGATTTTCTTCGTTCATGTAAACCAGTGTGTTGTTATAGAGCGTGCTTAATTGCAGCAGGTTGTTCCTGTCGTTGGTGACGAAGGGAATGTCACCTGTTGTGCGTAGCGTATCGGTCACTAGCTGCGCCAGAAACAGGTCGTCTCCGACGATGGGCAAGGCGGATGTGCCGGTACCGGATGCCCCCAGAAAGGCATCGGTTAATTGTGTTAAGTTGGAGTTGATTAACGGGTTGTTATCATCCGCTTTGCTGTATTGATAGCTGAAGCCATTGTTTTGCGCTGTGCTAAACCATAATTGACTGGCGGTGGCATCAATATTGGCTACGGTTGAGATGGTTTTACCGGTTAGCCCGCCCAGTACCAGTTCACTGCTGTTATTGTTCTGGATGGGCGCGTCGATAACAATATCAACCGATTCGATAACACCTTCATTATCAAACTTTTTATCGAGTGCAAAGTCGATAGAGTCGCGTGCGGTAATGACACCAAACAATGTATCAGTATTGCTGTTGTTTACGGTATCACCTTTGATGGCCATATTTTCGCTGGCAGTGATAAGCCCGCCCTGGTTATTGATTGCGGTAATATTCATTGCTATCTGAGTTGCACTGAGGGTCGCCGCTTCATTGTTATTTAACACCTCTGCGTTGATTTTTATCGAGCCACGTTCACCTGTGCCCGCAGTAAGTTGTGAAAGTGTTTGCTGGTTGGTCACATTGATGGTGTTCACCAGGTCCTGTGAGGTGCGTTGCTTACCTGCAAGGATGTCGGCCACATAGTCATCAATGAAAGATTGCGGATCGATGATCAGGGTATTTTCAGGTTGTTGTTGCTCGGATAAATTGATGGCGGCGATGATGCCGTTGTTATTGATGGTGCCGGTCTTGCCTTCATTCTGGCTGTGGTTGATATTGATCACACCTTCAAGCGAAGCGATAACCCCGTTATTGTTCAGCTGCTCATCTACCTGTACGGTAAGTGGGCCATCACTCTGGAATAAGCCGTTGTTGGTGAATTCATCGACACGGAAAACATTGTTCTGCAAATCGGTTGCGACCAGTTTGTCATTATTCGTCAGACTGTGGATATCGATGATCCAGTCACCCGCAACATTCAGGTTTGCGTTATTGTTGTGGTCGTAATTGCCCGCGCCTTTTACAACGAAATCATTGCCGGTGGTAATCGCCCCTGAGATGCTTATGTTGCCCCCTGCTGCTGAGCTCAGTTCGATATTTTGAGCGGCACTGAGTGAGCCGCTACTGGTAATGTCACCATTGCTGGCGGTGATCTGTAGGCGGTTGGCACTGCTGATATCGGCACTGCTTGCTACGTTGGCATTGATGCTCAGGTTCTGGTTATTGCTGGTCTGGATATCTGCCTGTGTATTCAGGTTTTGCGCATCAAGTCGTAGTGCATTACTTGCATTAACACTGCAACCCGGGGTATTGCAGGTAAAGTTTATGGCCTGGGTTGCAGAGATATTACCCCCGAGTTGAGCCTGCCCCGAAAGTTGCCAGTTGACATCGTTACCACTGCTGATGCTGTTCGTTAACAGGTTACTGTTACTGGCCTGGGTATTGATAATAATCGTATCGGATGCATTCAGGCTTGTTGCGGTAATATCACCATTAACAGCACTGAGTGAAAGAATGTTACCGCTGTTTATATCGCCGGCATTGATGCCCGATGCGCTGAGTGCAATATCCGATTGAGCATCGATATTTAGCGTGGAAAGGGTGTTAGTCGTGGTCGCCAGCAGTGTGCTGTTGGTCTGAATATTGCCCGAGTCCAGTGATAGTACATCGATAACAATATCGGCGACGGCAGTTATATCGACCGTATCGGTCGTATCTGTAGTATTGATCGCCAGCGTGTCACCGCTGTGGATCGTGCCTGCTACCAGTGTTGTGGCGTTGATATCGATACCGGAGCTGGCATCGATATTAAACAGCCCGCTGGATTGAATATTACCCGTCGTTAAATTATCGGCATCAAGGCTGATGTTGTTTACCACGCTGATATCTGCGGTGTCAGTATTGCCGGTGGTGGTTAACGACACAGTTTTTCCGCTTTGTATGTTGCCGGTCGTTAAGGAGGCAGCGTTAATGCTGACCGCGGTATCTGCGTCAATATTTGCAGCAATGGTATTGCCTGTGGTGGTAATCGTCAGTATTCCACTGCTTTGAATATCGCCACTGTTCACCGTGCTGGCATCCAGCGTGATACCGCCTGACCGGGCATTAATCGTCGTGGTACGGAGGGTATCGGCGGTGACCTGAATGGCCACGGCGGCAGTCAGATCACCGGTGATGACCTGACCAGTCGCACTGATGGCCAGGCTGCCTCCACTTTGTATATTCGCGCCGGTGGTCACATCGGCATTGATGGCCAGATCTTTTCCTGCGTTGGTATTGAGGTCGGTATTGCCCGTGAGCAGTGCTGCATCGAGCGTGAGATCATCCTGTGAATTAAGTGCACAGTTTGTGCCGGTGCAATTCATATCGATACTGTTACCCGCGTTTATACTGGCAGCACTACCGGTATCGATAGCGGCATCACCAGCCAGGTTCCAGTTGATAGCATTGCTGGCAACGGTATTGCCATGAACGGTAAGGGCTGAAGCCTGGCCCGCCACCCCGACACCCTGTGTCGTTACATCGATGGCATTGCTGGCCTGGAGATTACGGTAGATGATGTCACCGTTAGCAGTGAGTTCAACATTGCCTGCACTGGCGATAAGGTCGTTATCCAGGGTAACACCGACACCGTCTTCGGTTGCCATGATGTAGATTTGTCCCGCGTTCATCGCACCCAGTGTAGATGCATCGATAGCGACGGTAACTGTGTTATCGTCTGACTGCGTTGCGTTGAATGTCCTGTTTTCGGGCTGTGCTGAATCAAAGTTGAGGGTACCGGTACCCAGTATCATCTGCAAACGGTTATTGGCCGCACTTATTAAGCCCTTTACGTTGAGCTTTCGTGTTAATAAAGTGGTGATATCAACATTGCTTATATCCAGTCCTCCAGGACCGATGATGATGTCGGCAAGACTATTTCTGGCAATACTCAGACTGTTAAGATCATCCACACCACCACCCGAAAGTGTTAAAACATCAGACGTACTGAGAATGACTTCACGTAGATTACCGCTATCGCCGAGTGCTGTTGGTGTACGGATAAAACCGCAACCATTGCAGGTGATACCATTGGGATTGGCAACAATATAACTGGCATTATCACCAAAAATTTCGGTGGTGCCGAGCAGGTTGCTACGACCGGTTCCAGTCACTTCATTAAGAATAATGCGGGCAGAAGTGGTACCTAGATTGGTATTGGCATTTACGCTACCTGCACCGGGTAAAGCTGAGATGCCATCAAAACGTGAATTATTGATGATGACACCGGGCAGACCAACATCAAATGTTGAAAAGGTGTTGTGCGAAACACCGCCCGTTGTTGGTGCCACGATACCGACAACAGGTACACCGTTGATAGTGGTAGTCACCGTTGTTGCGCTCACACCATCGGGAACGACTTCAGGGAGTACACAAGGTGAGTAGAGCGTGCCCCAGCAAAGAAGAAAACTGAGGCTGAAAAGTGGCAGCTTTATCCGTAGAATGATTTTTCTGGCTAAAATGGTGGAGATATTTGCGACCATAGCTTCCCTGCTTCTGATATTACATTACTAAATTGTAGCAAATCGGTACCGGATTGTAGAAAAATCCGATAGGCGGTCAGCGGTCGATCACAATCTATAATATGCAGCTTTAGGATTATTATAGATATCGCCCATATTACTGAAACGAAAATAAAGGATACGCATTGTTCAAGACACGCAACAAGTACGTCCATGTAGGCTCGACATCCGCGTCCCTGCGGCTAACGGTCTTGAACAATGCGTATCCTTTATTTCAATACTATTAGTAAATGCAGGTAAATCGTCTGTTTACCAGAACTTCCAGTTTAGATTAAATATAGCAATAGCCGACTCTTTTTTGATGAAGCGTGGTGCCGATAAACCTCTCCCGATATTAAGACTCCAGCTAAATTGCTGATCATGAGGCAGGGTGATCGTCTGCTGCGCACCCACTGCAGTGCCAGCCAGGGTGGCACTGCCAGCACCGCTATTGTTGATATTATTGTTTCTTACACTGACGTAACCCACATCGAGTCCCAGCGAAAAACGCAATGCTCTTAGATAAGCATTTTTAAATTGCGGATGCCAGAAGATATCATTTCTGAGGTAACCACCACTGTCACCCGATGCCGGGCTGTCACGAAATCCGCGAATACTGTAGAGATCACCGATAGCGATCTGCTCTGATCCAAACAGCGGGTCTCGACTGAGTTGACCAGACAAGCCGCTCTGGTAGCTGAAACGATTGTCAGCGATATCAAAAGGCATGGAAAGTGACAGGTTCCAGTCAAGTTTTTCAAATTGCGCTTTTGGTGTACCGTCACCCGTGAGAGGGTCATCAAGCAATGCACCGAAAGCATCGAGTCCCCGAGAATAGGTTAACTGTGCAGTCCAGACCACCACAGACTCCCTTGCTACGTGCAAAAACTGGATATCGGCGACGGTAAGCCTTCGCGAGCTGGTGCCCAGTTTTACATCTTCAAGAAAAGTACGGGTATCCTTCAGGTTTAACGCCAGAGCCAGCGTGGTCTTGCTACTTTTATCACGATGAATCACACGTGATGCTCTCAGGCTACTGTTGTCTGAATTACCACGCGTCACAAATACGGTATTATCACTGGAATTGGTGGATTTATATCGAGAATGGTTGAGGCTGAGTGTGTATAACCAGTAACCATAGGGTATAGATAAGTTGACACTGTAACTGCTACTGCTCCGCTCGGTATGGCTTTCCAGCGATTCGGTTACATTAATGAAAAGATTATCATTAAGTGAAAATAAATTATCGGTATCAACAGTGAGCACGGCGCGTTTATCACCGGTTGATCTGGAGCCCTGGTTATCGTATCCCAGTGATAGCCGGTAGGGGTTGTACCTGATATTTTTTATGAGTATATCGGTGTAGCCGGGTTTATTTTTGACCGGCTCCATCGTCATACTCGCACGATTAGAGAGCAAGCGGTTTATCTGATCGAGGCCTTGCTCGACATCACGGATAAAGATTGTTTCATCGATCATTGATGGAAAAGCCGTTGAGATTTGCATCCGCTCGCCGGTTCTATCAAAATTTAATTTTATATCGTTAAGTTTACCTTCGAGGACCTGGAAAACAAGCGTGCCACTTTTAATATTCTGCTCTGGCTGCAGATAGGCACGTGCCATTATCCAGCCGGATTCGATATAGAATTTGTCTATGCTGTTACGTAAACTATCAATGTCTTTAAGTGACAGGCATTTACCCAGCCAGGGGCGTTTCAATGCAGCCGCATCATCGATGAGCATATTTTCTGTACCATTAAAAATAATTTTATCGATGTTAAAACAGACATCTGATTCCGGTATAACACTGCTTTTCGGAGGGATGATCGGCGGGTGCTCGATTCGATCCAGTGAACGTTCAAGCTCTTTTAGCAGACGCTCTCTTTCTTTGAATCTGAGTAAACGTTGTTGTTCACGCTGTTGTTGCTCGTTCTGCCTGAAACTTGTCTCTTCCGGCGTAGCCGAGTTGGCGCTCATGCTGATAAGTAACGTTACAAGTGCGACTAAAAATGTCTTGCAGAGTGTGCGCATGGGATTGGTACATTCCTTTGTTATATATTACGTTTCCATATTTTACATACTGATAAAGCATAGCTCATATTTACAAAGCCGTACTGTTAAGGAAATGATGATTAAAGGTTTGACAAAATAAATTATTAATCTAGGCTTGTTCGAGAAACCAGCCATTCTCCAGGTTTATTCATCAGGGTCGATGTTAAAATCATTCTACTTCCTTTGTGTTTTATTCCCACTGACTGTGACAGCATGTTTTGCTGGCAGCGGTTTGTACTTTGGCGCAGACACTATCACTAATGAACTGCATACTCATGTAGCAGTAAAACAGACATTCAGCTCGCCCCCACCAGAGGACATAAATGTTGCAAATTCAGCGACAAAAACCTTTCTGAATCTTGGTGGCCGTATCGGTTACAAGTATAAAAGACGGCTTGATCACCGTTTTTTTATATCACCCGAGCTGATGGTGTCACAACTTGATAACGATATCATCTATGGCACAAATCTTAAGACGGGTTTCGATATCAGTGATTTTTCAATGTACGTTACCGGCGGCATCAGTCACATAGAGCAATTTGACAAGAACCCGTTTAATTATGGCCTGGGTGTAGCGTACAAATTATCCCGGCTTATCAATATTAACCTGGAATGGCAGACATTCGATACACTCGATGAAAATACACTGGCTATTGAGAACTTTGGCGCACAGATTTTAACGACGACGACAGCGACACGACGAGATATCACGATGATAAAACTGGGTATAACCATCTATCTACACGAATAAAGGATTCTATGTTATGCGCACATCTACAGGGTTGATTCTGATTTTAATCGCAGCAAATATTATTCTATCTACATTATTGCTAAACAGATCCGACACGTCCACAGTGGTAGCTACGACTAAAAAAATAAAGACTACCCCTGATATTGAAGTTACGCCTGCCACCGAACATGTAAAACCTGTTGAAGTAGCAGTCGAGCACGAGCCTGGCCCGGTGATAGCAATGGTTGATAATGTAGAAGTGAGGAAGATGGCATTGCTCCCTTACCTAAACGAAGTTATACCAACGGGTAAAACAAGTAAGATAACATCGTTTGATGACATTAAAAAAGACTATTTAGATAAAGCTTTAAGCAATTTTGCCATCGACCTTTTGGTTGAAAAAAAGGCAGAAGAAAAAGGCATTACCGATAACCAGCGGCTTCAGGCCATCATCAACCAGAGGCGAAGGCGAGCTATCCACGCTGCTTATATGAAGGATCTTTATCCTGTATTAGTAGATAAGGAAAAGGTAAGAATAAAATATGATGAACTCATAAGGTCCCTGCAGGGGAAAAAAGAATATCATGCGCGACACATACTGCTGGCGACGGAGGATGAAGCAGATATCATAAGTAAGGCTTTACAGAAAAAAGAACGCGGCTTCGATGAACTCGCCAGACTATTTTCACTCGATGATTCGACTGGATTCAAAGGTGGCGACCTGGGATATAATGTTACCGGCCAACTCGACCCGGTATTTGAACAACATATTTCGTCACTCGCTTTAAACCACTATTCAAAGCCGTTTAGAACAAAATATGGCTGGCACATAGCTGTAGTAGTCGACAGGAGAGATGCAACAGCGATGCCATATCAACAGGCCGCACCAATGATACGCCATAACCTTCAACAGCTAGCGGTTAAAAAGTATGAAGAACAATTAGTCCATAATGCTGATATTATGATGCTCCATAGCCATGCAGAAAAAGCAGTGCCTTAATCTGTATGAGTTAAAATTTGAGCGGGTAGTTAGAACGCGGGATTAAAAGATGATTTTTAACGATGGATTTAGCGGACATTAATTCTATTGTACGGCAGTACCTTTTTATTGGCTCCGGTGGTGTCTGCACGACCATGTTAAACCGTTACACCTTGTCGTACGCAGCATACACACTTACTCATCAGGTATATCCGTCAGCGCAAACAGTAAATCTTTTTCTACCCATATTTTTACTTTTACACCTTTCACATACATATCGACAGGATCACCGCCTTTTTCCAGTATCGGCATATCCTTGAATATATCTTTTTTGTATTCGGTCTGATACAGCGTCTGTACGGTATCAGACCCGGGTTTTCTTACCCTGAGCTGGGTGGCTTTCACTCCCTGTAAAGAGCAGTAGCGTCCACCGATTAACTCAAGACCCCGCTGTTTTATTATCACGCTGCCAACAGGGACGAAATCCAGCTTTTTAAAATAGTTTCGTAGTTCTTCGATACTCCTGGTTTCTATTTCAAGTGGTTTGCGTTTTATATGGTTATTAACTACCTCGGTTGCGATACGTTCCCGCACCGTGTTCTTATCCAGCATATAGGGGGTTAGAAAAAACACTAGCAGGAAGGCGAAGATAGCACCTGCGATGACAAGCGAATAGGCCGGAAAATGATGCCTGTTAACCGGGGCTCTCTGCTCAGCCAGCGCTTTGAGGCTGTTCAGTTGTTCAGTGTCCAGGGAATACGAATCGAGGTGGTCACGCACGGTCTGTTTCAAAGGCTTATTCCAGCAAGCCCCGCAACTGCTCCACAATGTTCGGAGCGTCCCATTTTAGAGCACCATAATATGCCAGCTTGATAGCCCCTTTTTTATCGATGACGAAAGTCGTAGGAAAAGCGATAATTTTCCATCGTTTAATCAAGCTACCATCGGGATCAAGCAGTACAGGAAAATCGGCAGGAACCTGTTCTAGAAAGTTTTCTATCTCTTTTTTGCTCTCACCGATATCGACACTTAGAACAATCAGGTCTTTTTCCGGGAAAGATTTTTGTAGTCGGCCTAACGAAGGAATCTCTTCGACACAGGGCGTACACCAGGTCGCCCAGAAATTGAGCACGATAACTTTGCCACGGTAGTCCTGTAAGGCATGCATTTTTCCAGCCAGGTCCTGTTGCTCAAGCTCAGGTACAAGTGCCTCTTTCTGGTAAGGCTGCAATGTTTCAGGTATGGTCAGTATTTTTAATGTTTCGGCCTGCGAGGTTTTTCTGTCTGGCGTTATCTTTACCTGGGAGAGCATATGTATCGCGCCAGCTATCTGGCCGGGCAGTTTTCTCGCTATCTTTTTTTCATTTTCGGTAGCATCAGGTTTAATGTGATAACCGTCGCTCACCTGCTCAATAATCTGCGTATAAACCTGGCTTCCGCTGTCATTGAGTCGAGCGATCAGATCGCCAAGATACCAGTATTTGTTTGATTTTTTGGGCTGTATGATAAATATGGGAAACTGCGCTGAATCAACTATCGGTAAGTATTTCATCGCGGTTCCAGGGATGGGTGTATCCGCCTGAAAGTTAGGATGCAACATTACGATGCCACCAAAATTTGCACTGCCCCCGGTTTTTCTCTGCCAGTTATTCAGTGCGAGCAGCGATATCGCTGAACCACGACCGGTACTGACGATAAATAATTTTCGCTTACCTTGCGGCAGGCTTTTTTCGATGAGAGCAGCGATTTCGTCGACAGGTATTCCCGCATAACTACTACGTCCGGGTGGGATGAAATAACTTTCGTGTATATCCGCCAGCCAGACCTCGTGCCCGAGTTTGGCCAGAGAGTGGAGAAGCTCATAATGCCTTTTTTTATTCACACCGTATTCAGAAGGAATCCAGAGTACCCTGTCACCGTCATGGCCGAACCGGGTAATGCTTATCGAGGTATCACTGTTTACTGGCAGGTCGAAATAGTCCGGTTCTATATGGCGGCCTGTCTCGTTATCGGCAAAACTTATCTGAATACTGGCGATCGATAAAATAAAAAGAAAAATCGTTCTTAGTCGCATGGATAATGGGTATCTGCTTTTTTATGAAAAAGTTTATCATGGATAACGATGAGTGCTCGTAGAATATGTTCATGGCGATACCAAAGATGAGCCAGGGTACCTCTGTTTGTTACCATCGACGGCAGGCAAGCCGTGGGAAATTAACCCGCAGGATTAACCACTTCCTTGAAGGTGGGGAGTGGTCAGTTTTTTCGACCCTGACTTATTCAGAGCTTCCCCGGCATCGACGACGTGCCACCACCAGTAACCCTGTCAGGCCTGATCCGAACAACCATGCCGCTGCAGGTATCGGTACAACACCTACGTCACCTGAATGCACAAGCCATGCTCGCCGACTTGCAAATCTCACTTCCACGAGCGGATTCCCACTGCCTGCCGTAAAATTAAAAGCCCATATATCTGCGGGAAAAGGTTCAAATATAGTACTGGACCAATACGCGTCTGGCTGAAGGTTACCAAAAGGGCCTGGTGCATCCGACGTAATACCCTCCTCCCAGAACAGATAAGCCATCTCATTATCGATGCAGCCTGCCACACCCGCACTGCTACAGATAATGGTATTACGATCACCGTTTACATCCGCATCAGGTAATCGCCAGCCGGTTACTCCACCGATGGAAACGTTGGCAGCCCGAGTGGTCTGATTAGCCCAGGTCTCAGGACTTAATAACTCGGGGTCGGCAGCCCAGGTAATATTTAGATTCGGGTCATAATAAGCCTGACCACCCAGTCGAGATTCGAGGGCCAGTGGTGCTGCATGCGCCACCTTTGTTGCCAGCATGATAAAACTGCAACATAAGGTGCAAAATAACGCTATATTTTTCTGTTTATTGTCCATTTGATTTCTCCTGTTGACTCCAGTCTTGCAACTGATTAATGCATGATTATTATCATGCATTAGATCGATCGACATTGTGAACCATTTAACATTTTGAGTATCGCGGGTGTCCACGGGTTGAATCGGTTACACCCCGAAAAAATATCGAAGAGAAAATAACGGTTTAAAGTTACGGGCTACTTATGATAATAAATGCTGGAGAGTAGGTATACGCTCCTGAGAAGAAGGATATGCGTGATAAAAAAACCCTTCGTTTCTTTTCCGGGTCAAGGGCACCTTTATTAATAGAGGTGCCCTTAAGTTAGTGCTCCCCTTTGGTACGCAGCAGACCACCCAGACGGTTACCCTGTTTCTGCGGACCGCCACGTGGAAACAGTTTGTGCAGGTAATGATTACAACCTCTATCACAACCCCACAGTGCCCGAAAGTGTTTGATTATGTCACGCACTGATGCCTGGATTCCATGCTCCGCATACCAGCTACGCTGGAACCGTATGACTTCCCAGTGTTCCTGATTCAGTTGCAGACCTTCCTGTTCGGCCAGCTGGCGAGCAAATTCATCACTCCAGTCTGCCGGGTCGATGAGGTAACCCTCACTGTCTGTCTGGATCTTTCTATCATTCACCACTATCTCACGGACCGTCATATTCGGGTAAGCCGTGTTTCCGGAGGCCCTGCCTGAGGCGGCACCTTCAGAGCTATTACCTGTTTCTGTCAGGTTTCGTAACTCGATACGCACATCGTCACCAAGATGGCCTTGATAACGCTCTACACCAGAAACAAAAACTTTACCGCTGGTGGGCGGTTTATCGAAACAGACTTTTCCTTGACGGTCAGTAGGCACGGGACCAATACGTTGATTATCTGCATCGAGCAGTAGTTCTACCGGTGTTCGTTTTAGTGGTGAATTACTGAACTTCATCGTGACATAAATACAAATCATACCGTGCTCACCTTTATTAAAATAATTTCTGTACATCATTGCACTGCTGCCCCTTC
>DROB01000467.1 GCA_011321985.1 Gammaproteobacteria bacterium
AAGGATCGAATTTGCAGAAAAAGCTAAAGAACGATTACTCCATCTGGAGAGGATAGTGAGTGAGATGTTGATGTTTGCTAAAGGCGATGTTATCGAGTCGCAGTATACCGATGTGCCGGGTTTCATGCATCAACTAAAAGAGTCTTTTGAAATGGATGACAGGATAAAAAACAGGCGATTCATCCTGGATGAAAACCTGAAAAACGTCATCATAAAAGCCGGTCATGATGTGATGTTAAGCGTGATACAGAACATTATTGATAATGCGATCGATGCCTGTGATAACAGCTTGAACACAAAAACAGCCTGTATTGAAATAAATGCTTCGATTAACAGGGCAGGTATGTTTGAGATAAGAGTGCAGGACAATGGCTGTGGTATTTCGCATGAGATGAAGGAGAAAATCATACAACCTTTTTTTACGACGAAAGCAACAGGTACGGGCTTAGGCCTCGCCGTAGTCAATGCGACGGTGAACCGATATGGTGGTGAACTGGCTATCGAGTCAGAAGAAGGTGTCGGGAGTTGTTTTATCGTCACCTTTCCAGCTGTAGATAAGCCCGGACTATTACCAAGTAATTTACTCAGTCGAGAGTCATCAGAAAAGAACGGTGAGTTTTCTGCAACTCTCGCTCAGATAACCAAGAACAGAAGAAATAATACACAAGAGGTAGCGCTATGAATCAGGCGAGAATTGAAGAAAATATCTGTCGACCTGCCACCCGATCATTTCCTGAAATAACAGACAAAACGATCCTGGTAGTTGATGATGACACGGCATTACGCGATGTATTGAATAAAACGTTGAGTATGGAAAATTATAATGTGATAACGGCTGAGGATGGTCGGCATGCTCTAAGTATATTAAAAGCTAATAAAGATATCGACCTGTTGCTTACGGATGTGGAAATGAAGCCGATGGACGGTCATACCTTATTAAAAAAATGCAAAAAACAGTACCCGGAGTTACCGGTGATTCTGATGACGGCATATGGTTCTGTCGAAAATGCAGTCAATGCGATGCATGATGGTGCAGCAGACTATCTGGTTAAACCGTTTGAATACAGAGCATTAACCGAGATGATCGAACGTTTCATATCACCGCTCGACAATACTGACTCGGGTCTGATCGCAGTCGATATGAAAAGTGTCCAGTTATCTCAGGTGGCAAAAAAGGTCGCTTCCTCTGAAGCGACCGTGATGATCACCGGTGAGTCAGGGGTCGGTAAAGAGGTCGTATCCCGATTCATACATGAACATTCTATTCGGGCAGAGGGGCCATTTGTCGCAATCAACTGTGCAGCGATTCCGGAAAACATGCTGGAAGCTGTTCTATTCGGTTATGAAAAGGGAGCCTATACCGGTGCCAGTCAATCCAGAGCGGGAAAGTTTGAACAGGCTCAGGGAGGCACGTTGTTACTGGATGAGATTACTGAGATGGGTCTGGGTCTGCAGGCAAAACTATTGCGCGTCCTGCAGGAACGTGAGGTGGAACGTCTCGGAGGAAGTAAAGTGATCGCACTGGATGTACGTATCCTGGCAACGACTAACAGGGACCTCCATCAGGAAGTAATAGACGGGCGTTTCCGGGAAGATCTGTTTTATCGTCTCAATGTATTCCCGTTGAACATCCTGCCGTTGAGTGAGCGAAGAGATGATATCTTGCCCATCGCGAACAAGATGTTGAATGCTCATTCTCATACGATGACACACATCGATACAGGCAGAGGTGGGAAGATCTGTTTTTCTATCTCGGCCCAGCGCGCACTGAAAAGTCATAACTGGCCAGGCAATATCCGGGAACTGGATAATGTTATCCAGCGTGCATTGATCCTGAAAACAGGCAGCGTTATCGATGATGTCGATATCCAGTTTGAAGAGACAACAAACTATAGACAGATATCAGCGGTTCCGGAAATACAGGACGAAACCACTGAAGCAGGCCTGAATGGTGACCTGAAAGCACGTGAACAGGATCTGATTATTTCAGCGTTAAGTGCAAAGAGTAGCCGCAAGGAAGTCGCTGAAAAGCTGGGGATAAGCCCGCGAACCCTGCGTTATAAACTGGCCAGGATGCGAGATGCAGGTGTGGCTTTACCGGCATAAGTTTTGCTCCCGCAGGCCGATAAGAGTACTGAGAGAAACCCGGGTTGTTTCAGAAAAATATAACAGGTGAACGTTATGAGTAACTTAGAGATAAATCAACTACTTCAACAGATGCGCAGCATGGCCTCAGCGGCAGAAGGTAAAACACCTTTTGAAGCGGGAGGGGATATTGGGAAACCTGATTTTGGTCAACTATTAAAAGATTCGATCAATCAGGTCAATCAGACGCAGAAAGCTGCGGGCAGTTTATCGACAGCGTTTGAAGTAGGTGATCCTAACGTCAACCTGAGTGAAGTCATGGTGGCGATACAGAAAGCGAACGTATCATTTCAGGCCATGACACAGGTCAGAAATAATCTGGTTTCAGCTTACAAAGAAGTGATGAACATGCAGGTTTAATTCTGCTTCAGCAATCTATCTAATAACCATTGATCATAATAATAGTTGGTAAATAAATGGCAATAATGACAGCAGATAATGTAGCGATACAGGCACAGGGTTTCGGTTCTTTACCGGCGTTACGTCAATTAGGTCTAATGTTGGGTCTGGCGATCAGTGTGGCACTGGGTGTCACGGTTGCATTATGGTCGCAGACACCAAACTACAGTATGTTATACGGTAATCTAACGGCTAAAGATCTATCGCAGGTGACCACTGCACTGAATAATTCCGGCATCAGTTATAAACTTGAACCCGGCAGTGGTGGCATAATGGTCCCTTCGGAAAAAGTGCAGGAAGCCCGGATGAAACTGGCTAATACCGGATTTACCGGTAACAGTGACGTGGGCTTTGAACTGCTGGATAAAGATCAGGGTCTGGGTAGTAACCGGTTTTTATTAAAAGCCCGTTACCAACGTGCGCTAGAAGGTGAGCTGGCGCAATCAATAACGAAATTGAATATGATCGAAGGTGCCCGGGTTCATCTGGCGATTCCCAAGCGGTCGGCATTCGCTCGCAAGAGCCGTAGTCCTTCGGCTTCTGTGGTATTGAATCTGTACCCAGGTCGTTCGCTCAACGATGTTCAGACCGCCGGAATCGTTAATATCGTCGCCTCCAGTGTTCCGGGGCTGGAATCAGAACATGTCACCGTGGTTGATGACAGGGGGAGGCTCCTGAGTAGTACAGGTGACCAGTCTGATATGACGCTGAGTAGCAGTCAGTTCGATTACACACGGAAACTGGAAGACCGTTACACAAAACGTATCATCGATATCATCAGTCCCATCGTTGGTAGTGAAGGTGTCAGAGCACAGGTATCTGCCGATATCGACTTTACCTCACAGGAAGAGACCAAAGAGAGTTATTCACCGGAACAGAAAGCATTACGCAGTGAACAGTTGTTCGAGCAAAACAGTACCCAACAGGGGCCGGTTGGCATCCCGGGTGCATTGAGTAATCAGCCACCTGCAGGCGGTAGTACAGACAAGACTTCGGAGCAGGCGGCCGGCTCTACCGGGAACAACTCATCACGTGCGCTGAGAAACTATGAGATAGACAAGACCATCAGTCATGTGCGTCAGTCACCCACCGTATTAAAACATCTGTCTGTGGCTGTCATCGTAGACTACCGTACGACGGTCGGTAAAAAAGGCAAGGTAACAAGAGAGCCACTGTCAGAAGACGAAGTGAATTATGTGAAAGCATTAGTGAAGGAAGCGATCGGTCTTGATGAAGAACGTGGGGATACCTTAAATGTGGTCAACACCCCGTTTCAATTACCGGAAGAAGTAGAACCTCTGCCTGAAGCACCCATATGGGAGCAACCCTGGGTATTGACTGTAGCCAAACAGGCACTGGGAGGATTATTTGTCCTGTTCATCGTTTTTGGTGTGTTGCGTCCGATGTTGAGTAACCTGGCTAAACAGGGCCAGTCCAGTGCCGCGGCGATAGCCGCATTGCCTGCCGGAGAGCAGGCAGCCGCACTGGGGAAGGATGATGATCGCCTGACACTCAGCAATCAAAATGCCGGGGTGTCGGCACTGCCCGCAGGGCAACAGGGTAACGGGCAACAACTACTGGATATGGCCAGTAACATCGTAAAGGAAGACCCGAAACGAGCCGCTCAGGTTCTCAATACATGGGTAGAGGCAGATGGCTAAAGAGATGGCAGGTACAGAGACAGCAGAAAATGCACTGGAAGGGTTATCCGGCCCGGAGCGGGCGGCTATCTTCATGATGAGCCTGGGTGAAAAAAATGCAGCTGAGGTCCTGAAACATATGGCACCGAAAGAGGTACAGAAAGTGGGTACCGTGATGTCAACATTGAATAATGTATCGAACGAAAAAGTAGAATCGGTGGTTAGCCAGTTTGTGGAAACCGCTAATGCGCAATCGGGCGTGGGTGTCGATTCGGATGAGTATATAAAAAACATGCTGAACAGCGCGCTGGGTGAAGACAAGGCCGGCGGTGTCATCGATCGTATCCTGGTGGGAAAAAATTCCAAAGGACTCGAATCATTAAAATGGATGGATCCACGATCGGTTGCTGAAGTGGTGAAAAATGAACATCCCCAGATCATCGCTATCGTACTTTCCTATCTGGAGAGTGATCATGCTGCAGAGATCCTCCATCACTTACCCGAGCGAGCACGTTCGGATGTCCTGATGCGCATAGCGACACTGGATGGAGTCCCTCCTGCTGCATTACAGGAATTGAACGATGTTCTGGAGAATCAGTTTTCAGGCAATAACAGTGTGCAGAACTCAGGTGTGGGTGGTGTCAAAACTGCAGCTGATATCCTCAATTTTATGGATGGTGCTTCGGAAGCAGCGATAACCGAAGCCATCACCGAGACAGATGAAGAACTCGCAGAGGCTATTCAGGGCCAGATGTTCGTCTTTGAGAACTTGCTCGAGGTCGATGATAAAGGCATGCAGACTATATTACGTGATGTTCAGTCAGATCAATTGATCCTTGCACTCAAGGGTGCCGATGACACCATGAAAGAAAAAATATTTGGCAATATGTCTTCACGTGCTGCCGATATGATGCGTGAGGATCTGGAAGCAAAAGGACCTGTGAAATTGAAAGAAGTCGAGGATGCTCAGATGGAAATACTAGCCGTGGCGAAACGGTTAGCCGATTCAGGTGAGATTTCGCTGGGTGGTAAGGGAGATGAAGAATATGTCTAAAATCTTTAACTGTGAAGTGGAATCGGATTGCCGACCGTGGCGTGCTCCGGCTCTGGATGTGTCAGAAGAAGAAGTTTTTGATTATAAATTAACCGAACCCGAAAAGCTCACTCACCGTTCGCAACAACAAAAAATACGGCAACAGGCTTACGAGAAAAGTTATGCCAAAGGGTATATGGAAGGTCTGGAAAAAGGACAGAGAGAAATACGTGAACAGGTAGCATATCTGAATACTTTACTGGCGACACTGGCTATGCCTCTACCTGACATGGATGAACAGCTCGTCGATGAGATGGTTCAGTTATGCATGGCCGTCGTCAAACAGATGGTCAGACGTGAATTAAAAGCCTCACCTGGTGAGATCGTCGCTGTGGTGAAAGAAGCATTGACCGCTCTGCCATCGGATACGGTTGATGTCACACTCGAGTTGCATCCAGATGATGCTGAACTGATAAGAAAAGCATTGATGGAGCCGGGCAGGGATACAAACTGGCGCATGGTCGAAGATCCAGTCCTGACACGAGGTGGCTGCAGGGTGAAAACCAGCGCATCACGTATCGATGCGACCGTCGAGAACCGCCTGAATGCGGTTATCGCAAATATCATGGGGGGGGAACGTGACCATGACTGATCAGAGCATGAATACCGGTGAAGATACAACATACCGTCGGAGTCCTATCTGGTGTGAGATCTTGCAGAAATATAAATCACGTGCCGAAAATAATGTACCGTTGGTGGTAGAAGGCAAGCTCAACAGGATGGTGGGGCTGACACTTGAAACAGTCGGATGTCAGGCGGCTGTTGGTGCGCGCTGCCTGGTGACCTCTCCGGATGGTGATGTCGAAGCCGAAGTTGTCGGTTTTTCCGGTGAACGTTTATACCTGATGCCGACAGGGGATAGCCGTGGCCTGGTTCCTGATGCCCCGGTGATTCCGGGTAAAGGCATGTATAAAGCTAAAGTAGGTAATGGATTACTCGGTCGTGTTATCGATGCCGCAGGCAAACCCCTGGATGGGAAAGGCCCTATCGAATATACGCACAGTCTGCCACTGGCCGGTAAACCGGGTAACCCCCTCGCACGTTGGGCGATAAAGGAACCACTGGATGTCGGTGTTACAGCCATTAATTCGTTACTCACCGTCGGCCGTGGACAGCGAATCGGCTTATTTGCCGGTAGTGGTGTGGGTAAGAGTGTGTTGCTGGGAATGATGACGCGTTTCACTAAAGCCGATATTGTCATCGTCGGCCTGATCGGTGAGCGGGGTCGAGAAGTAAAAGAATTTGTCGATAATATTTTAGGTGAGCAGGGCATGGCACGTTCGGTGGTGGTGGCCAGCCCGGCGGACAGCCCGCCATTGATGCGTATGCACGGTGCCTGGCTGGCGACCACTGTCGCAGAATATTTTCGTGATCAGGGTTTGAATGTTCTACTGTTGATGGATTCGTTGACCCGTTTCGCACAGGCTCAGCGTGAGATCGCACTGGCCATCGGTGAGCCTCCTGCCACCAAAGGTTATCCCCCCTCTGTATTTGCTAAATTACCACAGCTGGTCGAGCGTGCAGGAAATAACGGTGAAAAAGGCGGGTCGATCACCGCTTTTTACACCGTACTTGCTGAAGGTGATGATACCAATGATCCCATCGTCGATTCTGCACGAGCCGTACTCGATGGCCATATCATGCTATCGAGACAGATTGCAGAAGAAGGGCACTTCCCCGCCATCGATGTAGAGGCATCTGTTAGCCGGGTGATGAACGATGTGGTCTCGGACAAACATAAAGCAGCAGCGATGCGTTTCAAACAATTACATTCTATCTATCAGCGTAATCGTGATCTTATCAGTGTCGGTGCATATCAATATGGCAGTGACCCATCGATAGATGAAGCCATCGACTGTAACGATGCCTTCCTGCAATTCCTACGACAGGATACCGGCGAAGCTTTCTCGTATGAGGACAGTATAAGAGCACTGGAAAACCTGGTTTCTAATCAGGTTCTATAGCAGAGGTTACCATGGAAGACATAAAAGAAATGCGCAGTCTCGTCGAGAAAGCAAAACGTGAAGAAGTCAAAGCATTTAATGAGATGACCAGTGATGAAGAAACAGCAAGAGAGCAACAGATGCAGCTGGATACCTGTATAACTTACCGTGAAGAGTGTCTTTCAGGTATGAAAAATGCCGGTCAGTCAGGCCTGTCCGTGGTACAGGTCAGAGAATGTCAGCTATTAGTAAAATACCTTGACTCGGTGGTAGAGACCAGGCAATACAAGGCAGATATCAGTAATGACAGTTTTGAGAAGTCTGAAAAGGCATGGAAGAAAAAAAATGAGCATTATATAAATTTAAAAGAACAGCTGAAGCAGCGTGAGATAGAAGAACGAGAAAGAAGAGAAAATCAGATGGTCGGTGGGGAAGATAGTACTTCAGCCGCAGCTGAAAAGAAAAAAGCCTTCAACAAATAAAAGAGAAGGTCAGCCTGCTATCTCAATATGGGAATGATGATGACAAACTCTAAAAAATTACAACCGATAGCCAAACTGGCAGAACAGAATGAACGTGGTGCAGCACGTGATCACGGTAAGGTCCTGCACGCATTACAACAGCAGGAAAACCAGCTGGATGAATTGA
>DROB01000468.1 GCA_011321985.1 Gammaproteobacteria bacterium
AACGATTTTCGAAAACAGTCTCAACCACCGTAGCGGTACCTTCGGCGATCGTATTCAATGCAGCAAACTGTGCCTGCATATCGGTAGGAAATGCAGGATAAGGCGCAGTACGAATATTGACCGCTTTGGGCCGCTTGCCTTCCATATCCAGAGAGATCCAGTCTTCCCCCACTTCCAGTTTTGCACCTGCCTCACGCAGTTTATCGATCACTGCATCCAGCAGTTTGGGGTCGGTATCCTTGACTTTTATGCTACCTCCGGTAATCGCTGCCGCGACCAGAAAAGTACCTGTTTCGATACGGTCAGGCAGTACGCGGTAACGTGTACCGTTTAATTTTTCTACACCTTCGATCTCGATAGTATCGGTACCCGCGCCCGATATCTTTCCGCCCATGGCATTGATAAAATTCGCGAGATCAATCACTTCCGGTTCCCTGGCCGCATTTTCGATGATGGTGGTACCCTCAGCCAATGCTGCAGCCATCATCAGATTCTCTGTCCCTGTTACGGTCACTATATCCATCACCAGCCTCGTCCCCTTCAGACGACTGGCTCTGGCATGGATATAACCGTTGCTAACATCGATCTGGGCACCCATGTCCTGCAGACCTTTTATATGCAGATCGACTGGACGTGAACCGATGGCACAGCCGCCCGGTAGAGAGACCTCAGCCTCACCAAAGCGTGCGAGCAATGGTCCGAGCACCAGGATGGAAGAACGCATGGTTTTTACCAGGTGATAGGGGGCAGTGTAGCTATTGATGGTAGAGCAATCGACTTCGATACTCAGTTTTTCATCGATAGAGGCCATAACCCCCATACAGCCGAGCAATTCAACCGTCGTCGTCACATCATGTAGATGGGGCACGTTTTCGATCGTAGCAGGACTATCGGCAAGCAGGGTCGCCGCCAGAATGGGCAGTACGGCATTTTTAGCACCAGAGATTCTGACACTACCGTCTAACATGGCACCGCCATTGATCAACAATTTATTCATCTATGTAAATTCTCTTATATCGCTATCGATACCGTATGCCTTCGCGATAGATAACATGGTGTCGGGCAAATGCCTAAAATGTAACTCGATATTCTTGCTGCGAGCCTGCCTTACCATTTCCAGCAACAATGCCAGCGCCGCACTGTTACTACTCGTTACTTCCGACAGATCAATATTGATGTCAGCATCAGATGTTTCGAAAAATTCTGTCATCTTCCGCATCAGATCCGGCACCGTCGAAAAATCCACGGTACCCGATACCCGGTATTGCTGTTTGCTCTGCTGTGTGATTTCAGCCTGACTCTGTTGCACCCGATTTACCTGTTCTGTGAAACCATCTGATGAAGACTAGATATCATCCTGGCCTTTTAATTTGCTGTTTTTATCATGCAGATAATCTAACAGCCCGTCGATACCGCTCTTGCGTATCTCCTGGGTAAATGTTCCACGATAACTGGTCACCAGGCTGATGCCGTCCACTTTGATATCGTATACTTTCCAGGCATTATTTTTAAGACGCATACGATATGCCAGAGGCACCGAGGGACCACCGGGTTGCAACACCTCGGCTTTCACCGAGGTTTTGCGTGCATCTTCAGCTAATTTCAACGGGAAATATCTGATCTCCTGATCTTTAAATTCGAGCAACGATTTACTGTAGGTTCTCACCAGTAAGTTCCTGAACTCTTCTATGAAATCCAGCTTCTGCCTTTTACTGGCCTTCCTCCAGCTCTTGCCGAGTGCCAGTTTGGCCATGGTAACATCATCGAGATGCGGTAGAATATAATCATCGATGAGCTTATAAACCCGTCCAGGTTCATTGACTAACAGTTCGTGATCTTCGCGTAATATCTTGATGACCTCCGTCGAGGTGCGTTCCAGTAATACTACCGGCGACTCGGCAGCATGAACTTCAGCCAGTACCGCCAATGGTGTCCAGAGAACACCGGAAACCAGCAGTACGGTGCAAAGAAATTTACATAGTTTCATATCGTTTTCTCTCACTCCCCATCATCGGCCTTGCTATACAGGAACTGACCGATCACCTGTTCCAGTACCAATGCTGACTGTGTCAGATCAATAGTATCACCTTCCTTCAGATAGTCTTCTTCGGCACCCGGCTCAAACCCCACAAACTGCTCGCCTAGCAGACCAGAAGTCAGGATACTGGCAGCAGTATCGATGGGGAATTTATCGTATTTCCTGTCGATAGACATACTGACGATCGCTTCATAGTCCTCATTGTTATACTGGATATCGGTGACTCTTCCTATCCTCACACCACCTGCCGAAACCGGCGAACGCACTTTCAGACCACCAACGTTATCAAAACGTGCCTTTACCGTATAGTGCTCACCACCACCATAACTGCTCATGTTACTCACGCTCATCGCCAGCATAAAAAAAGCAACGATGCCAGCAGCAATAAATAAACCGACAAAAATTTCTATCTTACGCGATGCCATCTGTTAATCCTCATATCATTC
>DROB01000469.1 GCA_011321985.1 Gammaproteobacteria bacterium
GAAGAGATGGCCCGACCTGAGACTGATGATGATTGGGATTAATGACATCACGTCAGAGTATGGAAGCATTTTCCATCTGATAAATATTGATTCATATCAATTTTATTGCCCGGTCTTGATATATATCAATTGTGTTTTCAGGTTAACCACATAACATGATTCCATCATTTTCCCCCACCAAAGGAGAGTCAATAATGCCCACCAAACGTGTCCAGCTCGGCCTAGTGCTGCTCTATTCCGGGTTGCTTACAGCGATGAGTTCTTCAGCCTATGGTGCTGATGACAAAATAATAAAAAAAGGTCAACAGCTCTACAACCAGAACTGCTCGGTATGCCACCAGGCAGATGCTATCGGCAAACCGGGTTTTGCACCTTCTCTGACAAATCCGGAACTGTTAAGTATCTCATCCGACAAGTTCTTTGAAGGCACCATCCGGGATGGGCGCGTCGGTACCGGTATGCCGCCTTTCTCCCATCTGGGCAGGAAAAACATCAAAGCCATCGTCGCCTTTCTGAAATCACACGCGAAATTACCCAACCGATCAAAAGAAGTTGCAGCACAGCCTGACAGCCACGGTGATGAGCGTCTCGGCAAGCAATGGTTTGATGATATCTGCTCCACCTGCCACGGTGAGAACGGTGACGGCTATGCTGCCGGAAGTACCGGAACCGCCATCGGTAAAGCCGGTTTCCAGAGCAAGGTTTCGGATGGCTTCATCCGCGAGACCATAAAACATGGTCGCTCCAATACACGCATGCTCGGCTTCAGTGATTCGACCGGCCTGGCAAACCTGAGTGATCAGGAAATCGACGATGTCATCAGCTATATGCGCACACTGGTCAAATAAGCTGCCCCAAATTTAGGAGATAGATTCAATGAAACGTATAAAAATAAATCGACGCAATTTCATGAAAGGCAGCGCCTTTATCACAAGTTCAGCGACCGGTGCAGGTCTGATGGTGGGCAATAATCCGGAGCTGGAGGCCGCCACCTCAAACGACAGTGCAACCCGAACCACAGCATTGGCACAGTGCCCGTACTGCGGCGTGGGTTGTGGTACCGTTATCCAGGTCGAGAACGGCAAGATCGTTTCCATGCGACCGGATAAAGACCACCCGACTAATTTCGGTCTGCAATGCATCAAAGGGTTGACTGCCGCCGAACCGATCTATGTCGATCGCATGGAAGGCGATTCCTATGTACGAAAAGATGTGTGGGAAGAATGGAATAAACCCGGGCATGGAGACCTCGAATATACCAGCAAGACAAAAGGATCATTCGATGAGGAACACTTTGTCCGTGTGCCTTATAAGGAAGCAGGCGAGATGGTTGACCACAAGATCGCCCATCTAGCCAAAAAATATACTGGCAACTCCGTCGCACTGTATGGCTCTGGCCAGCTCACTATGGAAGGCCAGTATCTGGAAAATTTATTCATGAAGGGCGTGCTGGGTTCAAACACCATCGAAGCCAACGCCCGCATGTGTATGACATCAGCGGTGACCGGCTACTTCGCCACACTGGGTTCGGA
The DNA here is from genome assembly GCA_011321985.1 of Gammaproteobacteria bacterium. Classification (GTDB taxonomy): domain Bacteria; phylum Pseudomonadota; class Gammaproteobacteria; order SZUA-229; family SZUA-229. The sequence continues at coordinate 1,533 of DROB01000469.1, forward strand.
TACACCGCCACTGGCTTACGAAGATATCGAACTGTGTGACATGATCATGCACTTCGGGCACAACGCACGTGAATCACACCCTATCATTTTCTGGCGAGCTGCAGATCACAAGAAAAAATCAGATATCCCAACCGTGGTCGTCGATCCACGCCGCACCGGCACGGTGATGGGTTATGAAGATATCAACCCGAAAAATTCAGTACACGTACCGATCCTCAACGGTGATATCAGTTTTCTTAACTCGATCGCGCACGTCCTGCTGAAAGACCACAAAGATGTCATCGATTGGGATTTCGTCAAGGAACACACCACCGGCTGGAAAAAATATGTCGATACTGTTAAAGCCGAATATAGCCCGGAACAGGTCCAGGACCGCATGGGTGGCAAAAACCACGATGTATCTCCTGAACTGATCCGTAAAGTGGCAAGCATGTTTGCCGATGCCACACGTAAACGCCTGGCACGCAGTAAAGGTAAACACAACTCTGCAGTAAAAATGGGTGAACCTGGCAGTGACGGTTACGGTGGCGTTATCATCATGTGGGGCATCGGTTATAACCAGCACATCCACGGCCAGCACAACATTATTTCGATCATCAACCTGTTAACACTCACCGGTAACCTGGCGAAACCCGGCTGTGGCCCGTTCTCCATGACCGGCCAGCCCAATGCCATGGGTGAACGTTTTACCGGTGGTCTGACCGGTCGTCTGCCCTTCAATGAACCACTGAAGAATGCCAAACACCGTGCACATATGGCCAAACACTGGCGTCTGCCTGAAAAGAACCTGATAAAGGCGATGAAAGCGTCGAATTCGGGCATGGCCATCGGTATGATGGAACGCGCATTAAAAGGTGATGTAAAAGCCATGTTCCTGGTATATGCCACCCATATCGATCTACCCGATCAGGAAAACCTGGTTCGTCCGGCACTGATGAAAACCTTTAACGTGGTACAGGAGATCTACCGGCATGCCCCGAATAACCTGTATGCCGATGTCATCTTCCCCGCCGCGACCTGGGGTGAGGTCGATGGTGTCTACATCAGTTCAGAGCGCCGCATCAATATCTGTGAGCAGGCAGCGATGCCACCGAAAGGCTGCTTGCCTGATCTCGACATGGTTATCGATAAAGCCAAAGGGATCGGTAAGCTGCTGGGACTGGATATGGATAAAGCCCTGCCCTATAAAAAAGGCAAGAACGGTTTTTATGACACCGAAGAAATCTTCCGCGATGTCTGCCGTGCATCCGAAGGCACCGATGCCGATCTGACCGGTATACTGGAGCGTGAGAAAGTCGATGGCCTCTCACCTTACGAACAACTCAAGGAGTTACGCGGCATCCAATGGCCAGCTCCTACCTACTCCATCGCCAAAACCGGTGGCAGTAAACGCCGCTACATGATGCAGGAAGGTAACTGGAAGTCCAAACCTTACGGTTACTTCCGTACCAAAGATGGCAAGGTACATATAAAACTGTGCGAACAGGACTACAGCAAACGTGAAGAGATCACCAAAAAGCTGATGCAGTTTGGTACCAAAAAAGGTTTCTACGCCGTCGACAATATGGACCTTCTCAAACAGGCGAGGGATATGGGCCTGACACCCGATCTACCCGATGAAAAACATCGCGGTAAAAAGTGGGACAAGGTTCCGAAAGACAAATACCCTTACTGGTTCGGTCTGGGCGTGGTCTATGAGCACTTCCATACCGCTAAATCGAACCGCAGCCCGACCACACGCCGACTGGTCCCCGAGATGTATGTCGAGATGCATCCAGAAGATGCAAAAGATCTGGGCATCAAAGACGGCGATAAAGTCCGCGTAGTCACCCGTCGCGGTCAACTGGAAGCACGCGCACAGGTAGGTACCAACAGCCTGGTCAAACCGGCACGTAACAACGTGCCTCGTGGTTACATGTTCGGCCCATGGAATCTGTCAGTTGCCGACAGTGCGGTTCCCGAGAAGAACAAGTGGTTGGCAAACCGCGTAACCAATCGCGCCTATGACCCGGTTTCTGGCCAGGTGGACTTCAAAAAATCCGCTGCACGGATCGAAAAGATCTGATGGAGCGGTCATTGTGAGTCAAGCGTGGTAATCTCGTACAGGGCATCGTATCTTTACAGAACAGATTGCCACGCTGCACTCGCAATGACATTATTAATGAAAATTTTTTGGGCATCATGAAACGCAGACGATTTCTAAAAGTAACCGGTGTCAGCATGGTCGCATTAGCCCAGACCATGCTTGCCCCAACGGCGGGTCATGCTGCGACAAACAGATCCTCATTGCGTTACCTGCGCCCACCCGGTGCATTGCCTGAAGAGGAATTTTTAAGTCGTTGCATCCACTGTGGTCAATGTGGTGAAGCCTGCCCTAATCGATGCATCAATTATTTTGAGCTCGAAAATAGTCTGTCTTCCATCGATACTCCATATATTATCCCACGTGAAAAAGCCTGTATCCTGTGCATGAAATGCGGTGATGTCTGCCCGACCGGTGCGATTCAGAAAGTCAGATACGAGATCGAAGACATACTGGAAAAAGTTGACATGGGAAAAGCCGTGGTCGATAAACAACTGTGTTTATCGTGGCAGGGGAAATCCTGCGGTGTATGTTACCGTGCCTGCAAATTACCCGATGTCGCTATCAACGTAGGTTATATGGAACAACCTACAATATTAGATAACTGTATTGGCTGTGGTTTATGCGAGCGTTCGTGCATACAGATACCTCAGGCGATCAAGATCTTACCCAGACAATCATGAATATCAAAAAACGAATAGTAACCGCAGAGGTGCTGAGACACAGAGGAAAACAATTTTTATTTAATAATAAAAAATCTCTGCGTCCCGGTGTCTCTACAGCGAAAGAAAACTAACAGTAATGGCAATCAAAGCAGTAAAACCGTTTTTTCTTTGGAAACACCTCAATAAATTTCGTTGGGTGACATTGTCTATCGTATTTGCGATGTTGATCTTCCTGCCTTACGCCCATGTCTATCAGACATTTGAAGCGGCCCATGCCTACGATCTACTGGCCAGGCCTGAAAAGCAGCTTTACGATACCATGGAAACCCTCACCTCTCCTTTTATCAATGATATCGAAGATGACCTCGATACGGTCAAAGGCAATACCTGGTCAGGCACATTTTTTGGCTTGCAATTAAGTGATCCCCTGGCGGCAGTCGGCCAGATCTTCGCCAGCAAGGCATTTTACCTACCCTTCCTGTTGACGGCACTGATTCCGATTGTCTTCACTTTGATATTCGGACGGTTTTTCTGTGGATGGATATGTCCGGCTACTTTTATCTATGAATTGAATACCAATGTAGCCGCAGGCTTGCGCCGTGCCGGTTTGAAAACGGGTAATCGACGTTTTGATCACCGTATCAAATATCTGGTACTTGCCATCGGCCTGGTCTTGTCTGCGATCAGTGGTTCTGTGCTGGTCGCTGGTGTTTATCCCCCTGCTATCGTGGGCCGTGAGATCTATTACGCTATAGCCATCGGTGGTTTTGGTGCAGGATCAATATTTTTTGTCGGTACCCTGTTATTCGACCTGTTAGTCGCACGCCGGGGATTCTGCCGATACCTTTGTCCGGGTGGAGCTTTGTATTCATTGCTTGGGCGTTTTCGTTTGATCCGCATCCAGCGTATCGTA
>DROB01000470.1 GCA_011321985.1 Gammaproteobacteria bacterium
CAGGCGATGAATGTCGAATACTACCGACAACGCAGTACGGCTGGCCTCATCATCACAGAAGCATCACAGGTATCAGCAGAGGGTGTCGGCTATCCCGGCACTCCCGGGATCTACAATGATGAACAGGTGGCCGGCTGGCAGAAGATCACCGATGCGGTGCATCAGGAAAATGGCAAAATCTACCTCCAACTCTGGTATTGCGGTCGTATCTCTCACCCTGACCTGTTACCCGATAAGCAGATTCCGGTCGCACCATCAGCTATAAAACCCGAAGGTGAAGCCATTACTTATGAAGGCATGAAAGCTTTTGTCGAACCGCGGGCACTGCAGACGGATGATATCCAGGATATCATCCTCCAATACAAAAACGCCGCCAGAAGAGCCAGAGGAGCAGGCTTCGATGGCGTAGAGATACATGCAGCTAACGGTTATCTGATCGACCAGTTCCTGCGCGATGGAAGTAACACCCGTAGTGATGAATACGGTGGTAATGAAGAAAACCGGATGCGTTTTCTGAATGAGGTTATAGATGCGGTACTTGAGGTCTGGGACAGCCAGCGAGTGGGTGTACGCCTGACTCCGGAAAACGGTTTTAATAGTATGTCCGACTCCGACCCACAGGCGCATTTTGATTATTTTATCAAACAGCTAAACACACGAAAGCTGGCCTATATCCACCTGCTGGAAGGCGACATGCTGGGAGCAGGCAGTGCGGTTGATTATCGTGCTCTGCGAGATGTGTACGATGGCCTCTATATGGCAAACCACGGGTATGACAAAAAACGTGCACAGGCATCGCTGGCAAAGGGTGACAGTGATTTCGTTGCTTTCGGTATACCGTTTATAGCCAACCCTGACCTGGTGTATCGTTATGAAAACGACCTGCCATTGAATACGGCAGATCAGGATACGTTTTATGGTGGCGACGAAACCGGTTATACCGATTATCCTTTCTATGAAGTGGAAGCCACCGAAACGGCGTAATGGAACGTCCTGCTAAAGACCGTTCTTGGTTAGCTGACATAAAGAAAAAGGCATTTAGCCGCGAAGGACGCGAAAAGCGCGAAGAAAAGCTCTTATGTTTTTGTAGGTATCCCGATATGGCTGAGTATGGGGGTATCTAATGGCTTCAAATTGGCGGACCGGACGGGATTCGAACCCGCGACCTCCGGCGTGACAGGCCGGCATTCTAACCAGCTGAACTACCGGTCCATAGAATCATTGCTTGAATGGTGGGTGCTGAGGGAGTCGAACCCCCGACATTCGCCTTGTAAGGGCGACGCTCTACCAGCTGAGCTAAGCACCCGTAAAGCGGCGGCAATTCTATATCAACAGATGCTAATTTAGTAGTTTTTTTTCAGATATTTTCACAAAGTGGGAAATAACGGGTTCAAAAGGCCTGTCCTGGGCTAAAAAACAGAAACGGCGACCTTTCAGCCGCCGTTTCATTACCAGTGATGAGCCTGGTCCAGGCAAAGCTTAAATCGATGGACCAAGACCAAACAATACGAGTACAAAAATCGACATGTAAACAACCACGTAAGCCAATTTTTTCGTATCGTCTTCTACTTTTTTGTTTTTTCTCATTTATCCGCTCCTTTACTTCAGGTTTGTTGCCAGCTTTATTACTTAACAACTATAAGCATACTCTTATATAAAGCACCCTGTTTGACCTGCATCAAATGTAAAGTCAGTGTTGAATGTTTTTAAAACCGAATTTGAAATCCCCTTTATTTCAGGTGTCAACGAAGTCTTTTAACCGATGATCTGTCAATCTGGATCTAATCAGGTATCCCCTGAAGTTCGGAGATATCTTCAGCATCGGACATCACATTTTCATCGAGGTATCGGGTCATTTCATCCGAGCGGAAGGACAGTCCATACGCGACCGAGAGTCGGTCAAAAGATTTATCGGGCAGGTTTTCAAGCATAAGATCATCCGGCACTTTGAGATCGACCGAATGAATCTTGTGAGGGGGAGATTTATTCTCGAAGCTGTGCCGGATATTTTCGATGATCTCCAGATGAGCACCGCCACCACAGATAAATGTCGGTAGACCACTCTCCCACAGACTGGAGTCGGGGCGATGTTGTGTTTTTGTCACATCGAGAATCTTGTTTATCTGTCTACCCGCATCACCACTGTATAACGTATCCGCAAATTTTATCTCCTTGTCGGTCAGGTCATGTGCCTGTGAGAAAGCATGTGTATCGGGGATATGCCTGAACAGGTTTATATCATCATCGGGTAACTGTAAATTTTCATACCGTCTTTTGAGGAGATAACATACACCGATAGGTTCTGCCGCGCAGGTATAGAGCGCGCAGTCATCCTCTCCTGCACCGATATTAAAGGTCGCGATACTGAACGTAGCTGCACCGATATCGATCAGCATATGCAGGTCACCGCTGCCTTTATTCAAATGGGTATACCCGCATATCTGGGCGATGATCCCGGAAAAGGTTGCTATCCGGTCTTTATCGATAATCCGGGAACGATATACGGCTGGAAAAGCATCAAATGCATTTTCATCTACCGATATGTACTGACGCACCCTGTTCAGAGTAACAGGACCTGGCAACACACTGATCACCCACGCAGTATGCAGGAGTCTTTTATATAGATCTGCCAGCTCGGTATGCTCCGTGTCGTCGATGGGTAATCCGGCATTGATTGACCACGACAATGCTGTTCGACCATATCGTTTCTGATAACGTGTGAGCAGCCAGTCTCTACTCGCGCGAAATACCAGGGCGAGATAGGCAGTAATCCGCAGCAGATCTTCATCAGTATAAGTCTTATCCAGAAGCGGCAGTTTGAGGTTGCTGGTCGTGCTGCTCGATTCATCGCCTGAAGATAAAGCACAGGCATTGTTTTCATTCACCTCGAGGATGGAAGGCAGTAGATATCGATTATCGGAATCGATGGCTTCATCGAATGGAACCGCATAACGAACACGGTTATCACCGATGATGACTTTAGTGAATGCCGCGCCAAAATCGAGACCGATGATGAGTTGTTTTTTACTCATGCCTGTCTTTTCGATTGGTGTACTGTCAGCAGCGATCACTGGCTGCCGATTAAGTGAATGATCCATACCTGTCACCGAGGCCCCTATAAAAAGTTAAGATAATCCCTCATACAACTTTCCTGAAACTCTCAGCAGTATACATAATTTTTACTCGTCGGGTAAAACGGCTGTTAGAAAAGAAGTTTCTAATATTAGAAACTTTTAACACATAGGAAGTTTCAAGTTATGAGTGTTCTATCTGCTTGTGGGCATCCCGGTAATGTCAGGTTAAACCTGTAATGTCCGGCATCGCGGAATAAATTCCACTGCTACAGATACGTGCTCCCCCGTAGGAGCGGTTTGCAAACCGCGATTGCCTGCATAGGAGCACCACCACAACGGTCATAACCGAAAACACTGCAGATCATCAGCAAACAACAATGCTCCTTCATAATGCTGTCTGATCGCCGACATAGTCTGTTGTTCATAACCCAGTGTTCGATTCATCCGATGTGATAAAACCAGTTTTTTTACATCAGCCTGCTCGGCAATCTCACCGATGACGGATGGTGGCATATGCAGGTTCCGTGCGACACGCCCTGCTTCTTCGGTTATCGCATTGTGTGCAACAAACACATCAGCCTGTTTTGCCAGTTTTGCGACAGTGCCGTAATCGTTGTTCATATCACCACTGAAGACGATGGTTTTACCCGCAATTTCGACACGCCATGCCAATGCCGGTACCGGCCCATGATGTACCGCGACCGCGGTCAACTTATAAGGTGGCATATCCAGTACCACCGATTCAGATCGATTACCTGCATTCACATCATGCGGTATCAGACGATAAAGATCTGTCCCGTCCAGATATTCACTCAGATAGCGAAACACCCCGTCAATACCGAACAGGCCCTGTACAAAATTACTTGCTGAAGGCATCAGTGCATTTCCTGTCGGACCAAACAGGGGAAGGTCACGGTCACGGCCGCTAAAATAGGACGCTTTGATAAGTGAGGGTAAGTCTGCACTGTGATCAACATGGAGATGTGAAAGCAGGAGCATATCCAGATCATTAAGCTTTGCCCCACTCTGTTCAAAACGAAAAAGGCTGCCACTGCCGATATCGATCAGGATGCGCGCCCTGGCATCGTGCCATATCAGATAACCACTCGATGCACGGCCATCGTCCAGCTCCGGACCGCCCGACCCTAACACCTGCAGCCAGATACCCTGCTCGCCACAGTCTGCTCTTGCTAAAAAAGGCAATAGAGAAAAAAGCAGGATCGATGTCAGAGTGAATGATCTAATCGGCATGGTCGGGTAATGAAGCCAGCAGATCGACTCGCATCGGCATCAGAAAATGTGCGCCATCATCACTCATGTGCTCATCAAAACGTTGTTTCACCAGGCGATATAGATCTTTATCCAGAGAATGCGGACTATGGGTGGCATTGATGGTGTTTTCTTCGAACTCGGCAAAGTTCTCAAAGCACATCGGTGAATTAAAAAAGATTTCTTCGACCAGCCTGAACAGACCCGCATCGATGGCTTTTTTAATGGTTTCAAATGCAGCTTCACGTACTCTCTGTTCATCATGAAACAGACGCAGGATCTCATTGAATGCCCCGGCAAACACCGGTTCAGATAGATAAGCCAGACCACCAGGCCTTAACACCCGATGAATCTCCTGCATTGAAATATCCATCAGTGGCAGCGGTACGTGGTGTAGCGATTTAAACATGAACACGATATCGACCGAATCATCCGGCAGAGGAATCGCCTGTGCCCCGGAAAGGCCAAAGTTTACATTAGGTAGATCCGTGATCTGCAGGTTCTTCTCATGAGCGATCTCATCGACTTCCAGCGCGGTAATCTTGCGGTCAGTGCCCGAGGTCGCGATATCACGGGTGATCTCGGCACTGCCACAACCTAATTCCAGAATATGCTTACCGTCCAGCCTTAGCAGGCGATTATAGACCTCTGATTCAGGACAATTTACCGCCATTGCCTGTTCTGCTGCCTGTTCCGCTATTTTCATGGTTTCGTAGTCGTATCGTTAAAACAGACAATAACAGTAACAGGAATACATTCGAGGAACCACTTCCACCTCCACCTCCACTTCCACTTCCACCGCCAGCGTTGTTCGTCGCAGGTACGGTGCCGGTACTGGTCAGTATGGTTCCATCCCAACCGACAGCGACCAGGCGTGTATTGGTACCGGCAACCGCGGTAAGCACGTTGCTGGTGCCCGATGGCTGCCGTGTCCAGCTCACACCATCTGCACTGGTGATAACAGAACCCAGATCACTGACAACGATAAATTGTGAACCATCCCAGGTGATGCCGCGTAGCCGGTCCGTTATCCCGGATGTACGACTGCTCCAGCTATTGCCATCTGGACTGGTCAGGATATTGCCATTATCACCGACACTGACAAACTGTGAGCCGTTCCAGATTATATCAAATATAGCCGCAGAACCGATCGTAGGTAATGATGCAGGCACCGACCAGTTTGCCCCGCCATCGCTGCTGACAAGAACGGTCGCATTTTCACCGGCGATAACCGTAACAGTACCATTGTTCGCCAGTGTTAACAGGTTTTCACTGCTACCCGATGTGCGTGATGTCCAGTTCACTTTATCCGTACTGGTGTAAATAACACCGTTTGTGCCCACGACGATATATTCTGTACCATCAAAACTGATATCTTTCAGATTGATACCTGCATCGACTGTATTTTTACTCCAGCTCACGCCATCAACACCGTTAAAAACAAAATTATTCTCGATACCAACAAACTCGGAACCATCCCAGATAATGGCCTGGTCCGGCGCCCCTGTCGCTGAGCTGTTTACTGTCCAGTTGATGCCATCTACACTGCTCAGGGTATTCGCAATGCCGGTCTCGAACAGAAGACCGATCGCCAGGAACTGACTGCCATTCCAGATAATATCTTCAAAGCGCTCAGCCCCCAGATTTTCTGTTTTGCTGCCGGTCGGCAAAAAGCGTGTCCAGTTGATACCATCGGTTCCAAACAGAAGCTGTCCACCACGTGTGGCCGCGAGGTAACTGCTGCTGGCGAAACCAGCAATTTCATTGAGCTCTCTCCCGTCAGCCTCTGGCTGAGTCACCCAGTTAAGCCCTTCATCGGTACTGATGATGATGGCAAAGCGGCCCACTGCAACCAGTTTTGAGCCTGCCTGTGCGATGCTTCGCAAGGTTGCAAAGCTGCCACCGGTTGCAAGCCTGTCCACTGCCCAGGCAACACCATTGTCGCTGCTCATGATCAGGCCAAAATTACCGACTGCCAAGAACCGGTTACCGGTCCAGATAACATCATTAAGTCCTGTCGCCGCTGTTGTCGCTGTTGACCAGCTGATGCCATCACTGCTATTGATTATCCGGCCATTATCACTGACCGCGACGAACAGGTTCTGCGTCGTGCTCCATGTGATTGCCTGCAGCTCGCCCGTGCCTGCCGGTACAGGCCGCTGTGTCCAGCTAGCATTACTCAGTGTACGCGTAAACACGGTATCATTATCACCGACGACCACCAATAGATTATTACCTGCGTTACCGATCGCCATGTCATTTAGATTTTCAGAGGTGCTCAATGATTGCGAGGCAGACCAGGTACTGCCATTATCTGCAGAGGTCAGAACCGTCCCATTGTCGCCGAGCGCAAAATAATCAGTGACCGTGCTATCGATAAAGATACGGTTAAATTTTTCCTGTGTTCCTGAGTTAACGATCGACCAGCTAATACCACCATCGACACTTTTTGCGATGAAACCTTCATCACCAACGACGACCAGTATTTCTGCAGTCGTATCGATACCCGTTGAATTAAGTGCATTACCCTGCGGCACAGGATTAACCCATTGCCACTGTGTTGCAACGGGTGCAGCAAGACCCACTGATGTCACCATCGATAACATCATGGCTATAGAAACAGACTTAAACTGGTTCTTGAAATAATCCAGATTCCCACCGGTTAAAAAGTTTTTCATCATCCCTTCCTTCATATTGACATG
>DROB01000471.1 GCA_011321985.1 Gammaproteobacteria bacterium
GAAGCATTATTAAGGGTGAGATATGAAAAATAAAAAACAGGTAGTTTTGACAGGAATATTAATGGCATCGATTTTCAGCAACGTTCATGCTGATAGTTTCGATGAAAGTGATCTGGAGCGCTGGCGTGCTGAATATATGAGTGTCGTCGACGAAGGTGAGAAACTGTTTCATGGTGGTCTGGGTAATGAGAACACGGTCTCATGCGATCAATGTCATCCGAATGCGAGTAATACCCACCCGGAGACCTACCCCAAATTTCAGAAGCAGATAGGTCGCGTCGTTGAACAATGGGAGATGATTAACTGGTGTATCAATAATCCCCTTGAAGCAAATTCACTGGCAGCAGATGACCCCAGGATGATAGCGCTACAGGCTTATATCAAGTATGAGAGAAGAGGTGTTGAGCTGGCACCAGGAAAGCACTAAAGAGTAGTAGCATCCTGTTTTGATAGGAATACGAGATAAACATATGTGATAGAAAAGGCCGCTTCATAGCGGCTTTTTTTATCGTGTATGCCCTTATGTTACATTTCTTTACATTAAATTAATTCTAATTAATGACAGTTTTTTGACGGTAGAACTAGTATTGATAGTATAAAAATGTCACGGCATTTAAATGATATTAACCCCTGGCTCAGTGGAGCGAAGAATTAATATTCTAATTGAGCACAAAGTGGAGAACATGATCATGCATGCAACGATGCAGGAACTATCACGTAGCAGTAATAATAAATTATTTAGAAGCCTTGTCGGTAAAAGTGAGGCCATGCTGAATATTCAGCATGAAATAAAGCAGGTCGCAACAAGTGATGCCAACGTCCTGATCCTTGGAGAGTCAGGTACAGGAAAAGAAGTCGTCGCACGTAATATCCATTATTTTTCGACGCGTAGTAAAAATAAATTTGTACCGGTGAACTGTGGTGCGATACCACATGACCTGCTTGAGTCTGAGTTATTCGGACATGAAAAGGGGGCTTTTACCGGGGCCATAACATCGAGGCCAGGTCGTTTCTCGATGGCTGAAGGGGGTACTCTGTTCCTGGATGAGATCGGTGAGATGACGATGGCTATGCAGGTAAAGTTGCTCAGGGTACTCGAAGAACGTGTTTTCGAACGTGTCGGTGGTACATCGACAATCAGTGCCGATGTCAGGATAGTCGCCGCCACTAACCGAAACCTCAAGGAGATGGTCGAGCAAGGTGAGTTCCGTGAAGATCTATATTTCAGGCTTGATGTTTTTCCGATCAGATTGCCGGCCTTACGTCAGCGCATCGACGACCTGCCCCTGTTGATAAAAGAGCTGATAGCCAGGCTTGAAAATACCAAGAACAGTTCTGTTCGTTTCACACGAAATGCGATTATCTCTATGTCAAAGTATGACTGGCCGGGAAATATCCGCGAGCTGGCGAATCTCATCGAAAGGATGTCGATCAAATATCCTGCTGGACTGGTGAGTGAAACCGATTTACCCGAGAAGATAAAATCAAGCTCTCTGAGTAATAATAAGGGACTCGAATTAAAAGATCTTGACGAACGAAGTATTCAGGCGGTCTGTAGTGTGCGAGAGAACACCGGGATGCCGCAGGTCAATTTTCCTGCCGAAGGGTTTGACCTGAAGACTTATATGTCCAGCATCGAAGTCAGGATCATACAGAATGCGTTAGATAATACGGATGGTGTTATTTCACATGCTGCAAAAACACTGGGTCTTCGCCGTACGACACTGGCGGAGAAGATGCGTAAATACCATATCGAAAAAAGCTCGGATCAGTTAAGTTGCAGTGCATGTTAGCCCGGTACTGTTCAGGATAACAACATTTTTAGCCCTAACAATAGTAGAAAGACCGAAAATATTTTTTTAAGTAAGACATCCGAGATACTGTGTGCGAATTTCGCGCCCAGGGGTGCAAATAAAAAACTGCTGGCGGCTATCAATAAAAAAGCCTGTAACTGGACAAAGCCGAACAGGTTCTGTTGACTATCAGGTGCATCACTGCTCATATTCCAGCCGCTGAAAACATATGAGGCCGTAGCAAAAATGGCGATGGGCAGGCCACAGGCAGCCGATGTCGCAATAGCATTTTTAATATTTATCCTGTGCCAGTGCAGGAAGGGCACGGTAAGCGTGCCGCCGCCGATACCGACGATGGCGGATATGCTGCCGATCAATCCACCACCTATGAAGCCGTTGATCGTTTTGATAGAGCGTTGATGTTGTTTGCTCTGGTACTGACTGATCATCAGGATCGCCACAAAAATCTCAAAGATTCCAAACAGGGGTTTAAGTGTTGCGGTATCGAGTCGTGCAGCGAAACTGGCACCAAACCAGGAGCCCAGGCCAATGCCGGGTAATAACAGTATTACCGTATGCCAGAGTACGGCATTTTTTTTATGGTGTGCGAGTGTCGATGAGATCGAAGTGATAATGATGGTAGCTAATGATGTGGCCAGTGCCATGTGCATCAGATACTGTTGATCGTAATGCTGCGTCGAGAAGATATAAAATAAGACAGGCACGATGATGAGGCCACCACCGATACCTAGCAGGCCTGCGGCGAAACCAGCAAAGGCACCCGTCAGACAATATAATGCCGCATCGACGATATTGATATCCAGCAGATCGAGCATATCCTGGTGTTAGGTCATGGTGAGCATGAAATGTTACCCGTCTTGTGTGGTATCAGCGGGCATCCCTAGCCTGGTAAGTGCCTGCCGGTGCAATGTTTCTACCAGATCACAATCGATATATGTCGAGTCACCTGCATCTCCGGTGA
>DROB01000472.1 GCA_011321985.1 Gammaproteobacteria bacterium
TCCTGTTATTCTTATCGCACCATCCGATATATTTTCCCTTAACAGGTTCTGCCTTGAGCTTTCAGTAGGAGCAAAATGATGGGCCGCTAATCTTCCAACCAGTGAACGATTAGCTTCCTCTGGAAATGGTGCCGACATATCACCTGTTCTTAAACCTGCCTCTACATGCCCAACTCTAATTTGTTCATAGAATGCAGCCAGAGCTGCTGAAAAACATGTAGTAGTATCACCATGCACCAATACAATATCCGGTTTACTTTCTCTGAGTACGTCACGCATGCCGAGCAACGCACCTGAAGTAACGTCATACAGATCCTGTCCATGTTTCATGATATTCAAGTCATAATCGGGTGATATCTCGAATAATTCAAGCACCTGGTCTAACATCTGCCTGTGTTGTGCTGTAACACATACCAGTGACTCTATACCTTCAGTTTCCTGTAAACCGAGAACGACTGGTGCCATTTTTATCGCTTCAGGCCTTGTGCCAAAAACGGTCAGTACGCGGAGTGTCACTGGATGATCCCACGCGTATCGATTAGTACTTTTTCGTTTAGCTCCAGAGTTTTAATTCCTTTAAATTCTTTGTGGTCAACCAGAAGTAAAATTATATCAGAACGATGTATCAGCTCCTCACATGCTATCAGGCTAAACTCGTCGTGTTTCTCCAGATTTGGTTCCGAAATAAGTATTTCACCAACGTTATCTTTTATCAGCTGCCGTACGATATCAACTGCTGGAGACTCCCTTAGATCATCCACATCAGCTTTGAATGCCAACCCAAGACAACCGATGACAGGATGCTTGAATTTTTCAGCTCGACTCTTTACTTTGTCAATAACCCAATCTGGCTTAGCATCATTTACCAGTCGTGCAGTTCTTATTAACTTTGCATGCTCTGGCGATCTGGCAACAATAAACCAGGGGTCGACCGCGATGCAATGTCCACCGACACCTGGGCCGGGTGTAAGAATATTTACACGAGGATGACGGTTCGCCAGAGAAATCAATTCCCAGACACTAATACCTTCCTCATCACAGATGAGAGATAATTCGTTAGCAAAAGCAATGCTTACATCCCTCGATGAGTTCTCTGTCAATTTGGCCATTTCGGCTGTTCTTGAATCGGTTGAAAGCACTTCACCACGCACAAATGTCTGATAGAACTCGACTGCTTTTTCTGTGGCTAATGGGTTCACACCTCCTACTATTCGATCATTTTCGACTAATTCTACAAGGATTCTTCCAGGCAGTACCCTCTCAGGGCAATGGGCTACATAGATACCCTTGTCTATATCATGCCCATCATCATTTAATATTTTAGCGACGACTTCATCTGTTGTTCCAACCGGACTCGTCGATTCAAGTATTACCAGGTTTCCTGGTTTGACATAAGGTGAAATCAACCTGGTTGCTGATTCAACGTATGATAGATCAGGTTCATGATCACCTTTGAATGGAGTTGGGACGGCTATGATGAAAATATCCGCTTCTATCGGTTCCATGCCAGCTTTAAGGTTACCCGCATTTACTGCCGATCGAACCATGATATCGAGATCTGGCTCTACGATATGAATTTTCCCTTTATTAATCGTCTTAACTACATGCTCTGATACATCGACCCCATGAACCTGGAAACCTTTTGTACCTAATAATGATGCCGTTGGTAAGCCGATGTAGCCTAAACCAATTACACAGATCGTTTTATCTAACATTGGTACGTTTAAATCCCCGTTTTATAACACTTAATTATTATTTATAAGCAGATATTATGTTATAGCTTATTTACGCCCCTTTCACTATATAAGCTCAGGTAATAGTCTATTTTGTTATCACTTCATCACCAGCCCTGAAGTCTATCCTACATCATCAGCCTTTCCCTATCTAAACATGCTGATTTCTGCCAAGAATATCTTTGATGTACCAATCGAGGGCCACTTTCATCCCATCATCTATACGATGAGTCGGTGAGTATCCCAAAAGTGTTTTGGCTTTAGATATATCTGCCAATGAATGTCTGACATCTCCAGCTCGAAAATCACGATAGGTCGCCTCAAAAGACTCCAGGTGCACGAACCTCTCTTTTAAACCGGAACGGATACTCTCAAATAATTCATTTAATGTCGTTTGATCACCGACCGCAACATTGTAAACCTGATCAACGGCTTCAGGATTAGTGGTCGTAGCTGACAATATATTAGCTTGCATTACATTATCTATGTAACAAAAATCACGGCTCGTTTCCCCATCACCATTTATATAAACCGGTTTATTGGCTATCAAATCTGCAACCCATTTCGGAATTACTGCTGCGTATGCACCTTCTGGATCTTGTCTTTGACCAAAGATATTAAAATATCGTAAACCAATGGTTTTAAAACCATACGTTCTGGCAAATACCTGTGCATACAGCTCGTTAACAACTTTTGTGACGGCATAGGGAGATAATGGGCTGCCTATCTTATCCTCAACTTTTGGCAGGTCTGGATGGTCACCATAAGTCGAGCTTGATGCTGCATACACAAAACGACTTACCTTTGCATCTCTTGCAGCAACGAGCATATTCAAATAACCGGATATGTTATTTTCATTTGTTGTTATCGGATCCTCGAGTGATCTGGGCACTGAGCCTAATGCTGCCTGATGTAGCACATAATCTCCCCCATCACATGCTTTTTTACAGGCGGATAGATCACGTATATCACCTTTGATAAAAGTGAATTTCCCCCACTTCTCCGAGCCAACAATGCTTTCAACCTGATCCAGGTTATGCTGATGCCCTGTAGAAAAATTATCCAGTCCGACAACCTGTTGGTTATTTTTCA
>DROB01000473.1 GCA_011321985.1 Gammaproteobacteria bacterium
AACGATCGAGCACCGCGCTGAGTTCAAAACCGACCTTGAGACCGATGAAGGTATAGATCAGAGGTATCGCGCCAGCACTGAACAGGTCACCGTAGTGCCCGGTATCCAGAAAACGATTATCGAGGAAACCACCTGCATAGATCACGCCGAGTACCCCTACGACCACATAGCTGAAACCAGACAGGGATTCAGTGGTCGCTATCATCAGTCGGCTGATGTGTGATTCGGGCAGGGCCAGCAACAGGAACATGGTACCGGAAGCGATGATGGCACCGCCCTGAAAACCACCGCCGGGTGACAGGTGGCCGTTTAAAAAAACATAGATGCCAAACAGGATGATCATCGGTAACAGGAGTTGTGTTGCGGTCTCGACTATCTCACTTGCGGGTTTGCACGGATCAGCCGTTTTTCCTGCATACTGGTTTTCTGCCTGCGGGTCTTTTTTCTCATCCTTCAATGTGTGTGTTTTGCTATCCGGTCTCCGGCGGCTACGGCGCAGCAGTAGACCGACACCCGCAGCTGAGATAAACAGTACCGTCACTTCACCCAGTGTATCGAGACCACGGTAGGTCACGACGATTGCTGTAACGAGGTTACTGGCACCGATCTCCTGAGGGCCATGTGCAACGTAATAGTGACCGAGTCTGGAGAGAGAATGGTTCTCGTCATAGTGTGAAGCGAGATTGAAAAAGATTACGGTCACCAATGCCAGTGTCATAAAGATAAATAACCGTTTGATCATTTCTCCGGCTCCGGGGTAACCGCGATATCATCTGTCGGCAACTCATCTATCAGTTCATCCGCCGCATCGAGCTGATCGACCACGGTGACATCAGCTTCATGGATGCCGATGCTATGGCAGGCACGAGCCAGAGCATGGGAGGAAACCGGGTTGCTAAGCATGACAAAAAATATCAGGATCAAAAGTTTCAAAGCCCATGTCGGGTGCAGAAAAGACAGGCCGATCAATACCAGAATAGTGCCCAGCGTCGTCGCCTTGGTGCCGGTCTGGATACGGTTATAGGTGTCGGGCATGCGTAATACACCGAGGCCGGCAGAGAACAGGAACAGACTGCCGATGATCAGTGAAAGATTACCTATGACACTACTGATGACGTTCACTTTTTCTGCTCCAACTTCACAGGCGGGTCGGCTGTGTCTGTATTCTGAGTCCGACGGATGGCGTACAGAAAAATCATGGTGGTCAGCCCGGAGCCGATCGAGGCTTCTGTCATAGCGACATCGGGTGCAGCCAGTACCACATAAACGACAGAGGCGAACAGGCTGGAAAGCCCCGCACTGATCACGGCACTGACGATGTTATCCAGTGACACGGCGAGCACTCCGCCGATCAGGATGCCAGCACAGAGTACGAAGGTGAGCAGACTTAAGATGGGTATCGACATGCGCTATCAGATACCTCTTTCCAGAAAACGAGCGACAGCGAGCACACCCAGAAAGCTGAGTAAACCATAAACCAGTGCGACATCGAGATAGATATAACGCTGCGCCTGGTGAGCCAGTAACGCGATCAGTGCGACGGTGACGATCGTCAGCAGGTCGATCGCGACCACGCGGTCGACCGTATCTGGCCCGATCACCAGGCGGATGATGCCCAGTACGATGCTGAAAAAAATAAGCAGGGTCGAGATGATAACCGTGATCTCGTCGAAGCTGGCCATGGTTATCACATCAACCATAGATCACCTTCAGAAATTTTTCGAAACGACCGGAGATCGCTTCGGTGGCCTCGATCCGGTCAGTGCTGCTGATATTGATACAGTGAACGAACAGCGAATCTTCCTTGATATCGACCACCAGTGTGCCGGGTGTCAGGGTGATACTGTTGGCCAGAGCCAGTCGCCCCATCGGTGATATAAGTTCGGTCTTGATCTCGAGGATGCCGGGATGGATATCGATATGGGGTGAGAATACCAGCCGCATGACCTGCAGGTTAGCCTTCACCAGCTCGCTCAGAAATACCGCCAGGTACAGTAGATAATAATAGATGACTTTTGGTGACCAGCGAATGACACTGTAGACACGGGAAAAAGTAGCAAATACCAGCGCTATCAATGCAGAGATGAGAACACCTGCGATCACGGTATGGGTAGCGAGGGAACCGTTGGCCACCAGCCAGATGAGTAATAGTGTCAACCAGAGATTGAGGAACTGCAGCGGTATATTGGTCGCATTGTGCATCGGTTTACCTGTATTCCACATCTGCTCGGAGGAAGTCGTGCAAGGATGCTACAATTTTGCGGGTAGCGACATATTGACCTGCGTCAAAAGTTTTTTGTACCCAGATGCGATGATGTGTTCTGCACGCAGTGGAGGTAAACTATGAACGGGTCGAAGAATTTTTCTCTCTGCAGACAGGCAATATTCCCGTACTACTACTAAACCTGTAGGAGCGGATTGTAATCCACGATCAGCGGCAGAAAAAATATACGACCCCAAAATAAAAAAATACCGGTCATATTTACCTACAATTAGTCACGACAAAATGATAACAACCGACAAAAATAACAACCGAGATTTCAAACAATGAAAAAAGCAGATATAGGTCTGATTGGACTTGCCGTAATGGGGCAGAACCTGGTTTTAAATATGGCGGACCATGGTTACCGTGTCGCTGTGTTTAATCGAACCACCAGCAAGGTCGATGATTTCATCAAAGGGCCGGCACAGGGCACGGATATCATCGGCACTTACAGCATGGAGGAACTGGTAGCTAC
Source organism: Gammaproteobacteria bacterium (assembly GCA_011321985.1). GTDB lineage: Bacteria > Pseudomonadota > Gammaproteobacteria > SZUA-229 > SZUA-229. The sequence continues at coordinate 2,739 of DROB01000473.1, forward strand.
CCTGCAGACACCACGTAAAGTGATGCTGATGGTAAAAGCGGGAGAAGTTGTCGATCATTTCATCGACATGTTGGTGCCCCTGCTGGAACCGGGTGATGTCATCATCGATGGTGGCAATTCCCATTACCCCGATACCACCCGACGTACGGCATATCTAAAACAAAAAGGTTTGCGTTTTATCGGTACCGGTGTTTCAGGTGGTGAAGAAGGCGCACGCTTTGGTCCATCCATCATGCCTGGAGGTAACCCCGAAGCCTGGCCACTGGTAAAAGATATCTTCCAGGCGGTTTCAGCCAAAGTCGATGGAGAGCCCTGCTGCCAGTGGGTGGGGCAGGACGGTGCGGGTCATTTCGTGAAGATGGTGCACAACGGGATCGAATACGGTGATATGCAACTGATCTGTGAAGCCTACTCGCTGATGGAGCACGCACTGGGTATGAACTGCGACCAGATGCAGCAAGTATTCGAACACTGGAACAGCGGTGTACTCGATTCCTATCTTATCGATATCACAAAAGATATCCTGGCGATGAAAGATGAAGATGGCGAACCGCTGGTCGATAAGATACTCGACACTGCCGGTCAGAAAGGCACAGGAAAATGGACCGGTATCAGTGCACTCGATCTGGGCGTGCCTCTGACACTGATCGGTGAATCAGTGTTCGCTCGTGTACTGTCATCGTTAAAAGATGAACGGGTAACAGCGTCAGCGATACTCGGACCACGACCAGAGGGCTCTCTGGCTAAGTCACTGTCAGATGATGATAGAGAAGGATACATCGATGCACTGCGTGATGCACTGTATGCCTCCAAGATCATCTCTTATGCACAGGGTTTTATGCTGATGGCTGAGGCGGCAAAAGATTTTGGCTGGCAACTCAATTATGGTGAGATCGCTCTCATGTGGCGCGGTGGTTGCATCATCCGCAGTACCTTCCTGGGCAATATAAAAGAAGCTTATGATAATAATCCGGCACTGATAAACCTGGCCCTGGATTCATTTTTCAGCGAGGCATTAAAAACAGCAGAAGCGGGCTGGCGTAAGGCTGTCATCCTGGCTGTTGACAGCGGTATACCGGCACCGGCATTTTCTTCTGCACTGGCTTATTTTGATGGTTATCGCAGTCAGCGTCTGCCGGCAAATCTGCTCCAGGCGCAACGTGATTATTTCGGCGCACACACCTACGAGCGTCTCGATAAAAAACGTGGTGAGTTTTTTCATACCGACTGGACCGGCCATGGTGGCAAAGTCGCATCGACGACGTATGAGGTGTAAAACTTTTCGATCTTCAGTTCTACTAGTTTAATTTTTTTCTTTACATCCGCTTTATGGCCGGTAGCGGTCTTTTGCTTAAGAGCGATTTTAAGCGGTTATACATAAGTGATATTTTCCGGTAATGCTGAACCGAACAGTGTTACCTCAATAACTGTTCCAGTTTGTATGCGACACGGTTTTTTGACGCAGCCGCCTTCATGAAGATGACCAGCGATTCCAGTTCGCCGATTGCCGAACGCGGGTTGACATCTTGCGCTGTCAACATCTTGATGACCTCTGTGCCACAGAGCTCGATGAGAAATTCATCATTGCGTGCAATCCCTATAGCCAGACCGATGAGGTAGGGTGTCGTCTGGTCACTGCTGCCTGTCGAAACTTTACCTGCAAACTTCTGCCAGGCTGTCGTCCAGCTCTCTCTTTCGGTCTTGCTGATGCTATGCGTGTCGATCCGCAGGAACAGGACGATGGCGTTTATATTTTTTGACAGGGTCTTTTTTTCGGTTTTTACCAGCCGATGAACTTCTTTCAGATGATGTTGTATGCAGTATTCGCATTGATAATACTGTGACAGGGCGAGTGCGATGAATTCTTTCTGCTTCAAACTAAGGAACGTTTGCCAGTGTTCTTCGCCATCAGTCCCACTAAAAATGACCATGTGCATGAGATTCATCAGATCTGATACATGGCGAGGGAACGTGTTGTCCTGAAATACCTTGTTACTCATCTGTTATATCCTGTCTGTTACCATAGCCCGAAGCGGTAGAGATGAACGAATGATTCTGAGATACTATTACTAAATCAATCTCGTAAAAATTCACCTGTTCTCACCTCGTATTGTGGACGAAGAATGGTTTTTATTTTTGATTTAAGTCAATGTGTTATCTGGAAATGTTTGTACTATCTATCGTGTGGTCCTAAAACAGTAGTTCGCAGGGTCATTATTTGCAACGATGTTTTTTTGTGAAAAGTTTCAATATCTATGTCCTGTGGAGGAGCAAAAATGAAATTATTACTTAGTGTGACAGCAGCAGCAATCCTGGCTATATCAGCATCCGCCAGCGCCGATTGGGGTCCGTGGGACAACAACAGTAACAACAACTGGAATAATAACTGGAATAACAATGGTTATGGTAACGGTTATGGCGATGGTTATGGTGACGGTTCCGGTGATATGGACGGCAGTTTTAACTTTGGCATGAGTGGTAAGGGCCACGGCAATGCGCGTGGTAATGGTTACAACTCATATAATGGCAGTAACAACTGGGACAATCGCTGGAATAATTACAATGGCTATAACAATGGTTACTATGGTCGTCCTTATGGACCGGGTCCTGGTTACTATGGCCCAGGCCCTAACTACCGTGGACCGGCTCCTGCCCCTGCTGCACCTGCCCCTGCGCCAGCAGCGAAATAGCTAAAGATTCAGAGCGACAATTAAAAAGCAGATTGATTATTCAATCTGCTTTTTTTATTTTTATAACGGTCGGTTTTATCTTATGGGCTGCGATTACTATGAATGACGCATCGAGAAGACGTGTAGGTATTGTTCAATCACTGGTACTGGAATTTGAACGACATCGTCTGCCACGATTATTAAGGCTTAAAGACAAGGTCGATAGAGGCGAAGCCATCAACGATGTTGATTTTGAATTTCTGTGCAATGAAGTCAAAGATGCCAGCCTCACCATGCATCTGATAGTCAGTTATCCAGAATTACAGGATTTCTGCCTGGAGATGGCCCATCTGTGTAAGGAGATCTGTGACGAGGCTGTAGAAAATGAGAAAAAACGATCTTCACTGGCTACATGATCCGGTTTATCCCTGATAATCCAGTTCGGTGACCCGTTCAGCGACCCTGTTCTAGCACCCAGCGGATGGCCCTGTGCGTAAGTTTATGCGCAGATGTCAGTCCCAGCTTCTTTTTGATATGGGCCTGATGGGTTTCGATGGTTTTGACACTCAGGTTCAGCTGTTTAGCCATTTTACCCGGGGCGATACCCTGACCGATCATCTCGAATACCTGTAGTTCACGGTTAGATAATGCGTTGATGCCGTATTTATCATCAGTGCCACTGACCATATGATTCAGGATGCTGTCTGTCATGTGCTCGCTCAGATAGACTTTGCCGCCGAGTACCTGTCGTATCGCCGGAATAATTTTTTCCTGTGCCTCCTGTTTGTTGATGTAACCCCGTGCGCCCAGGGCGAGTACGCGTTCGGCGTAGAGGGATTCATCATGCATCGAAGCCACCAGTATCAGGATATCACTGTTGCGGGCTTTGATATGTTCGATCAGGTCCATGCCGCTGCTGCCGGCAAGTGACAGGTCGATGATGGCCAGATCAGGTGTGATCGAATCCAGCAGCGTCAAGGCCGCTGCCATATCGCCAGCCTCACCACAGACCTCGAGATCGGCGGTATCACTGATCAGCTGAGAAAAACCGGCACGCACCAGCGGGTGATCATCAACGATCAGAATCTTGGCCATGGTTTATTTCCTCTGCACCGATCGGGAATCGGCAGCACACTCGGGTGCCGCGATCACCAGCGGGGTTGATGGTGATCTCACCGTTGAACAGGCCGCAGCGATGCCGCATGATATTTAACCCTAAACCCGTCGAGTTCTGGAGGTCGAGTGGTATGCCGATACCATCATCGGTTATCTCCAGTATGCCATAATCCTGTTCTATCTTGAGCGAAACGTCAATGTGGCTTGCATCGGCATGTTTGATCGCGTTGTTCAGGGATTCCTGTACGATGCGATACAGATGTGTCGCCGTCGCATCATCAAATAGCAGTACCTCATCATCGATCTGGAGTTTTATCGGGATATGGCTCTGTTGTTCGATACCTTCGGTGATCTCCTTGAGCGAGATCATGAATCCATCCGCATAGATCTGCACGGGTATCAATCCACGTGAAAGGGCACGTACCTGAGTCAGGGCTTCATGCAGGCCACTGGCCAGCTGGCTGGCGAGTTCATGCTCTGGTCGGGATGCCTTATTCAATAAACTCTGCGCCAGCATGCTTAATCCGGTGAGCTGTTGCCCCAGGCCATCGTGCAGCTCTTCACCGATACGTTGTTGCTCTCGCGCCGGGATGGCGAGGATCTCACGTTGCAGTCTCTGTTGTGTGCTCAGATCCATGATGAGGCCGGCGAACAGATGGGTGTGTTCTAACTGGATCTCTCCGATAGACAGGTATATCGGAAACTGGCTGCCGTCTTTGTGTTGGCCTAATAACTGCCGGCCACTGCCGATAATTTTTTTGATACCTGTCCGCAGGTAGTTATTGATGTAGTCGTCATGCTTTTCCCCGTGTGGCGTGGGCATCAGCTTTCTTATATTGCTCCCCAGCAGTTCTTTGGCGGTATAACCGAATAAAGTCTCAGCAGCCGGATTGACGAACTGGATCATACCGTTGATATCGATCAGGAAAATAGCTTCATGTGCGGTTTTTGCCAGGGTGTGAAAGGTTTCGGCCTGTTGCTCGATCTTTTGCGTCAAGGGTTGAGTGATGCGAAAAAATACAAAACTGGCAGTGATCACCATAAAGAAAGTAGCAACGATCGCGATGCAGCCAGCATACACGAAGGGTTCGTTGAACTTGCTGAGGTTGCTGCCATCGATCACGCCGGTTTCTATGAGTTCGAGCAGGCCATAATAGAGTGTGGCGATAGATATAGTTGCCACCACCAGAGTCGCAGTGACCATGAGCACGCCATGCAACAGATAAGTTTGTATTTTTTTCACAGCTCTATATTACCAGCCACGCAGGTGCGTCAGTCAATAGACGTACGATACACAAATAATCCTTTAGTGTTAATACGAATATATCCCTATATGAGTATCAGGGAATCCCCTATGGTATCGTTATTATTGACAGGTCATGCTCTTGCCCTCATTAATTCGGAGGAATGTGGTATGGCTATGCAGTTACGAAAAGCAGCAGTGGACAACGTTATCATCCCGATAAAAGCCGGTGTGGGTTACGCCCGGCCATCATTGGAAGTTCTGTCATGCAGTCACTGCGATATAAGAGGTGAATGTCTGGCTGAACAGCTAACCATAGAGCATGATCATTCTTATCAATTAGTGAAGAACAAAAAAACCTATGCGAAGGGGCAACATGTCTTTCGAGGCGGGGATACGGCAAAAGCGATCTATGTCGTCAGCAGCGGTGCAGTCAAATCCTACATGCTTATGGAGAATGGAGAGGAGCAGGTACTGAATTTTTATCTGGCAGGTGATGTTTTTGGGCTGGATGGCATGGGTGATAATTGTCACATCGCCTCGACTATCGCACAGGAATCAACCACCATCTGTCAATTACCGCTTTCCGGACTACAGGACCGTGCTCTGGGACGGTCATTTTTAAATATGATCTCGCACAACCTGCTACGTGAACATAATTTGATGTTGATGCTGGCGAGAAAAGATGCGGACGGTCGCCTGGCCAGTTTTATCGTTGATATGTC
>DROB01000474.1 GCA_011321985.1 Gammaproteobacteria bacterium
CAATTCAATATATACGTGACACAAAGTCATGTCAAGATTTATTTTACTATATAATCAACAGCTTATATACTGGTAAAATTTACTACTGGATTAGCAGTCCCCCCCCCGTATTAATCACCCCGTCATACCTTTCAAAGAGACAGGAACTCCCCAGGCTACATCCTGTCAGTAAGGTGAATAACTTTGAAATTTGTCGTATTATCATTTGCAGCCAGGTTTTACATTATTAAATTTTCAGGATTCCCATAACCATGACTTCATTGCCCACATTAAACGTTACTGTGTACAGCGATTATATCTGCCCTTTCTGTTATGTAGGCCACCATCGCCTGCTGAAGTTACGCGATAGTTACGATCTGAAAATTAACTGGTGTTTTTTAGAGATACACCCTGAGACATCCGCATCGGGAGAGCCGATCGACTCACTGGATTACCCTTCCGAGCAATGGCAACAGATGATAAAGAATCTGCAACGCATTGCCAGTGAAGAAAATATCCCACTATCCGATCTTAGCTTTATCACCAATTCAAAGGATGCTCTGCTACTCTCTGAAGCAGCAAAACAATGTGGTCGAGAAATTTTTTATGCCTTACACGAAAAACTGTTTCAGGCTTATTTTGTGGAGGGTAGCAATATCGGAGACAGGCACATACTTGAGGCACTGGCCACTTCCTGTGGCGTAGGAAACAACGTTATCCAGTCAGCCTGGGCAGACGAGCGTTATCAGCAACGGCTGCTGAGTAATTTTAATTCCGCACGCGAACATGAGATACAGAGTGTTCCCAGCTTTGTTTTCGGCGATGAAGTGCTCACCGGTGTTGTCAGTGAATCCACTTTTCGTCAGGCAGCTGAAATCATATCGAGAGCAGCCTGAGATGGATGATTTTTTATCAGCACCGCTCTAAAAGACTAGTCATCATCTTCTTCACCCAGCATAGCCTCTTTTAGATCTTCATCGGCGGGCTCTTCACCTAACCAGACATCGAGCAATGCGGTATAGAAATCGGCACCGGCAATAACGGCTTTTGCTTCACCATTGATCGTTACCTGTGTACCTGATGCCGGAATATAATCGAGCAGGATAACATCATTCTCTTTCAGGTCAGGGAAATAACTGATAAAGGTATTCAAACGTGGCAATAATTTTTTAAATTGCTCATCGCTGCTATTATCCTCAAAACCCTCCTTCCATGCGTCCGCCATCTTTTCGTGGCTCACCTCATCGTAAACCATATGCATGACGATACGTTTGGGCCCACTCAACGCCTGGGCTGCATCCCGAGATTTAACTTTAGATTCTGTATAAAGAGCGCCGACATAAATATTGAATACAAACTTGGTCCGATAACCCATGCCATTTAACTGTAGAGCTACGTCAGTACCATCGAGTGTTACCGTATCAGGCAGGGTTACATCATCGAGTTGACGCGCACCCACCGCAGCAGAAAAAGCCACAGCAATTCCCATCAATACAGGGACAACGCAACTACGGTACATCGATTTTTTTGTTTTAACTATCATGGAGACCACCCTTAATAAATACAGTTGATGAAAAAAAAGCCATTTGGCGATAGGATAAGCAATAAGACTGCTGTACACAGTCACACTATTTCGACCACACTACCATTAGAAATGGCTTTCGACAACGATTTTCAACGGCAAATTATGGCGACAAAAGCAGCAAATCGACGTAGCCTGACCATCTATTTATTTTACGTCAGCCTGTCCTGCTTTTTTACCATCATACTGAATATAATTCATACCACCTATGTCCTGAAGATTTCTCTCTCTACTGCCTCTTTCGTCATCCCTGTTTTTGCCGGCTTACTGTTTGGTTTTATGCTGGCTCATATCAAGGCTTTAAGCGCAAGACTGCGCGATATCGCTTATACCGATTCACTCACAAAAATCTATAACCGCTTACATTTCGCCCATTTCCTCGATGCTGAAATCGATAAAGTGAAACGCTATGGTGGAAAATTTTCTATCATATTCTTCGACCTGGATCACTTTAAAAAAGTCAATGACAACTACGGTCACCTGATGGGTGACGAGGTGCTCGAATGCATTACTGGCATCGTATCAAAAGCCAACCGCAGCGCAGATATCTTTGCACGTTATGGTGGTGAGGAGTTTATTATATTAACGCCCGAGACCGATTTAAGCGGTGCATTAGTCCATGCGGAGCGCCTGCGTAACGATATAGAAAAACATGATTTTAAATCAGTCGGTAGTATCACCAGCAGCTTCGGTGTAACTGAATTTGACCCCGAGACCGACAATGTCGAAACCTTGCTGGAACGTGCAGATAAAGCGCTGTACCTGGCAAAAGAGTATGGTCGCAACCGGGTAGAAAAGGCGTAGTAACGTTATGCATTTCACCTATTGCTCGATAAAAAACACCTGCCAAGGTCTGTTTACGCCATAAGCGGACATACGGAAAAACATTTTTTTGCCGCGAAGGACGTGCCCGAGCGAAGCGACAAATACCCCTGGGGTGCGAAAAGCGCGAAGAAAAGCTTAAAAGTAAAATCACTGCTGCCCCGTTAACTTTCTCTTTTGCCACCAGAAAGGGCGATAGCATCGG
>DROB01000475.1 GCA_011321985.1 Gammaproteobacteria bacterium
CCTGATTCAAACTTTCTCTATCAGGGGCCGGATTCCGGTATATTGGTAGAAGGAAGTGATATACGCATCGTTCAGCTACTGGACAAGGTAAAGGATAATGCACTGGACTTTGCTCCGTCCGATTCTGATATCATCTTTCAGCTTGATGTGGATCAATCCATGCAGCTTGAGATCCATGTAAAAAATGAGGGAGATTTTATCCCGCAGGTACAGCTCGATAGTCTTTTTCAGGGGATGTTCTCATACCGTCCAGTAAATTCAGAACTGCCCCACCTCGGGATCGGATTATATGTATCACATAAAATAGCGAAGTTTCATCATGGACAACTGCGAATAGCTAATCGTAGGGATAAACAAGGGGTCGAAGTTGTATTAGTATTACCCGTCGTGCGTAGTGAATATCAATAATCTGATCTCATGCGTGGGTGGGAGAGGCGTAAGTGCAGAAAATTACCAGATCGCAGGAGCGGAATATATTCCGCGGTGTCAGAGTAGAAGAAAAACGATCATATCGATCATTAACAATGAGAAATAACAGCCATGACGGATAAAAATATAACCCCGATAAAAATTGCCATACTGACGGTTTCAGATAGTCGGACAGAAGCTGATGATACCTCCGGCAAGGCACTGGTCGAACGATTAACAGAGGCCGGACACATCCTTTCTGAAAAATTGATCCTGGTCGATGACAGGTACAAGATACGCGAGGCTGTCTCACGGTGGATCGCAGATGAGAATATCGATGTCGTGATCAGTACCGGGGGGACAGGACTGACCGGTAGAGACATCACGCCTGAAGCGGTTCGACCACTGTTTGATAAAGAGATCGATGGGGTAGGTGAACTGTTTCGCTGGATCTCCTATCAGGAGATCGGCACATCGACCATCGCTTCGCGCTGCATCGGCGGCCTGGCAAATGGCACGTTCATCTTCTGTCTGCCCGGTTCGACGGGTGCCTGTCGGACAGGATGGGACAAGATCATCGCGCCTCAGTTAGACTGTAATACCTCACCCTGCAATATCGTTGCACTGATGCCGAGGCTGCTGGAGAAATGAAAGAGATAAAAATCAGCTCTGCCGATTGTTGTGCCACGCCTGGCCTGATAACGGTCGAACAGGCGATAGAAAAAATTCTGTCTCAGGCGGTGCCTGTCGCCCAGACGGAGAAGGTCGATATCCTCTATGCACTGAATAGAGTGCTGGCAGAGGATCTACGGTCATCTATCGATGTCCCGGGGTATGATAACAGTGCGATGGATGGTTATGCTGTGCGCAGTGCGGACTGCAAGGTGGCAGGTAATGTCCTGCCTGTCACTCAACGTATTCCTGCAGGGCAGGTCGGTATAAAGCTGGAAGCAGGCACGGCAGCACGGATATTTACCGGCGCACCGGTTCCCGAAGGGGCAGATGCAGTGGTCATGCAGGAGATGTGTGAGCAGATAAACGATGATGTAACGATCAATGCTGTGATCGATAAGGGCAGTAATGTCAGATGTGCTGGAGAGGATATCGCTCTCGGTAGTACGGTTTTAGATAAGGGGACACGACTCCGTCCACAGGAACTCGGCCTGCTGGCCTCTGTCGGTCTGGCTGAATTCAAGGTTAATAGAAAATTAAAAGTGGCGACATTTTTTACCGGAGACGAGATCGTTGCCCCGGGGAAACCACTGGCACCTGGTCAGATCTATAATTCCAATCGTTATACCCTGCGAGGTCTGTTGCAGTCGATGGGGTGCGATATCATCGATCTGGGTATCGTGCCCGATACGCTAGAGGCTACCCTCGATGTGCTGGAAAGGGCCGCCGCGGAATCTGATCTCGTCATCACCAGTGGCGGTGTATCGGTGGGTGAAGAAGATTATGTTCGGATCGCGTTGCAACAGCTGGGCGAATTGAATATGTGGCGTATCGCGATGAAGCCCGGTAAACCGGTCGCCTTCGGACGTGTCGGTAAAACCCTGTTCATGGGGCTGCCGGGTAATCCGGTTTCGGTGTTCGTCACTTTTCTGTTATTTGCTCGTATGTTAATCCTGAAGATGCAGGGCACTGATGATCACAGGATGCCTCGTGTATCAGTCGTTGCAGATTTTGACTGGCCAGCAGTTAAACGTCAGGAATATCTGCGTGTAAAAATAACGCATAAAGATGACAGGGTGCTGGCACAACTCTATCCTCATCAGGGTTCGGGCGTATTAAGTTCAGCCAGTTGGGCAGATGGTCTTGTCGAAGCACCACTGAACAGCGTTATTTCAAAAGGTGACAGGGTTGACTATCTGCCGTTCGAGGGGTTGCTATAGCAAGGACCATCTCTGGACATCTGTTTTTGATTTGAAAACAAAATAGATCCTCTGTGTCTAAAGGCAGCCATCAACCAATAGAGTATCTTCTGTATTGGTTGAAAATATGCGATTCGTGTTTTTAATTTAACCTCTATTCGCGGAATAAATTCCGCTCCTACAAGTGAGACGAACCCGTAGGAGCAGTTCGCAAACCGTGATGCCGCGCTTCTAATAAAAAAAACACTACCAACTATTAGTAGGTGCTGCTACATGACTGATTTTTTTAAATCCCAATCTGTTCGACCCGGATTTATTCAGAGGTTCTTTAGAAATAATACTGATAACCTAAATTAACATCAGAAAAATCCACATGGTTTTCCTGCCATTCATGTTTGACGAATAGTTTGATCGAATGATTCGTTGAGAACACAAAGTTTTGTGTGTACTGCACACGTAGACGGAAAATACTGTCTTCGAATTGCTCACCACTGAATTCCAGGTGAGCTGTCGTATATTTGAAATGAGATAAAAGTCCCGTATTAAAACCTATAGCCGGTTCGATGACGTTTTTTAGTCTTCTGTTATTTTCCAGGCGCAGTGTCGCCAGTGCATAAAACTGGTGGTCTTTCAGCCACTCCCATGTACCACCACCACCGCCTGTCACATGGTAGGTAAGTTGATCTTTGTTTCTTGTCAACTGTCGTTCAAAGCCGGTGTAGACCTTCCAGGATAAAGGAGAAAAAAACCGGTTTCTGGGGGTTAGAGAAAAGATATCGACAAGATCAAGCTGGTATAGATGTAAACCTGTATTTTCTTCTGCCCGAACTTTGATGCTGCCTATATTGATCTGGGCACCTTCCAGAAATCCATCCTTATTATCTTCAAGATCATGAAACGACATCTTGAAGCCGAGCTCAATATATTTATTCTGCTTTCTCTGTCCGGGTGCAAGGGTCAGGCGTTTGCTGCCATGGCTTTTTTCAGGTGGATAGGGTGGTGGAATGATGACGTTTACATCGATATCTGCCGGGTATGAGTTGAGCAGCTCCAGTAGTTGATAGCTCCGTTTTACTATCGCAGTTTCTCTGGCTTCGCCGGTATTCTGATAGCGTAGATATTTGTGTGCGAGGTCTATGGTCTTCTTTTGTTGCTCTGTCGTCAGGTCTGTAAACGGTTCCGATCGTGCGACATTGATATCGTTCGATAGTTTCAGAACGATGTCGCGTTGTTCCGCAGGCATGCTATTCAGGATGAACTGGATCTTTGTTGCGCGTGCCGGGCGGTATTTTACGGACTCGATCAGTTTTTCTCTCTCTATAGCACGGACGGTATCAACCGGTATGGCGGTAACGACAAATTCATCCGTCA
>DROB01000476.1 GCA_011321985.1 Gammaproteobacteria bacterium
AACCGTATTATCATCAATTTCTTTTCCGGTACGGATCAGACGCATTTTTGGCACGTTATTTTCATCCAGTACTTTTACCGAAGGCAGACTTCCACGTTTGTTGATCGCCGATTTCGGGATAACCGGCAATGCCTGCGTCGGTGAATTAACATCCGGAATCATGACCTCAGCATACATACCCGGTCCACCTGGAATACCTTCAGGCAGGTCAAATTTAACGGTAACAGTGTGTTGCTTGCTGTCTGCGATAGGTGAAATTTGAGCGACACGCGCATTGATCTGGGTATTACCGACATCCAGGCGCGCCGGGACCACCATGCCTTTCTTCAGCCCAGGCATCAATCGTGCAGGGACTTCGGCCTGAATACGTAAAAATTTTGAATAAGAAAAGATGATCAGAGGTTGACCAGGCTGGACGGTATCACCTATCTCCACCATCTTGCTCATGATCACGCCATCGAAAGGTGCGATGGCTTTGGTATCACGCAGCTTCGCGTTGATGGCCCGTAGCCCTGATTCTGCTTCTGTTATATGAGAACGAGCTGATGCCACCTGTGTCCCCTGAGTGACCAGATCGGCGTGTCGCTCGATACTCTTGTTACCATTATTGCCCGGCATAAAACTATTATCTTCAAAAAAACCGTCAAACATGGAAGGCATGCCCATACCCGCCATAGGGCGTGGATTATAAACACGCGGGTTCCATAACTCACGATTGTATTGAACCTGGGCATTTTGCATGGCATTTTGCGCCGAGCTCAACTGCGCTTCAGCTGCAGATTTTTTTGCCTGCAGATCATCATCGTTAATCTTTACCAGTTCGGTACCGGCAGCAAACTCATCACCTTCCTCGCCAGCGATACTGGTGATACGTCCGGGAATCTGTGCAGCAAGCGTGACTTCTTTGAGTGGTATGACGCTGCCGCCAAGGATGACGTAACCACCATGGGGAGCAACACCAACGGTGATGATATTGCCCGCTGCCTGATTCGCCAGCGCCGTCGTCGACCATCCGGTAAGTAGTGTGAGAGAGAGGGATAAGGGGAATTTAATTCGACTGATTATTGACATGCCAAAAGCTACCTTCATGTTCATTTACACAAGATTAACGGAGGGTGTACCCATTTAGGAATATGAGCAGCCCGAATGGGAGAGATTGCCCTGCAACAGCAAAAAAAGCAAGTCTTTTCTACGACTTATCACAACACTTTTATAAAACTTAAAAAAACCTGCGCTATCTGCCATATTGACGTAAAAACGACCGTTTTTTTATGCTTTTTAAACGGCAGAAATCGACATTTCACGCACTCTGTACCGACATTATGCGTTAGCCCAGGAGAACGATAAAACCTGCTCGATATTTTCAACACCGAGCAGAACCATTAAGACTCTATCCAGTCCCAGAGCCAACCCGGAACATTCAGGCAGACCCGCCTCCAGTGCAGCGATAAAATGATTATCGATGCAGACAAAATCTTTTCCACGCTGTTTTCTTGCTTTATTTTCCAGTTTAAATCGCTGTAACTGCTCAGCGGGGTCCGTTAATTCATGAAAACCGTTAGCTAACTCAATTTCACCATAAAATAGCTCAAATCGTCTGGCCACAGCGACACCCTGGGTGTCTCTGCCGATTTTTGCCAGTGCACACTGCGAGGCAGGGTAATCATAAAGAAAGGTAAATCCTTCTTTCTGAAAAGCAGGCAATACTCGCTGGGTCAACAGCCAGTCCAGCCAGTCATCCAGTACATCATCCTTACCCAGACCCTGTGGTATCTCGACACCATGAGATAACGCGAACCGATAACACTCTGCCGATGTTGTCCGATGCGGATTGATCCCCAGAAAATTCTCAAAAGCCTGTTGATAACTCAGACGCTCAAAGCGAATTTTTTTACCGCCACGCAAGGACAGAAACCGTGCCGATCGAGCACATAATGTTTCGATTAATACGGTCAGCTCATCCATCAACTGCTCACAGTCATAATCGAGCCGATACCATTCGAGCAGGGTGAATTCAGGATTATGAAGCGAACCCAGCTCATCATCCCGAAAGGCTTTGCATATCTGGTAGATGGATATTCGCCAGCTAGCCAACAGGCGTTTCATGGCATATTCGGGTGATGTATTTAAATAACAGGGCTGATCGCGAAAACGTGATCGCAGGCTATCCAGATGAGGATCTGTCGTAGCATGGTGAGAGAGTAACGGTGTCTCGACTTCGATGACCTGCCTGTCATCAAAAAAAGCACGGATATTTTTCAGCATCCGCGCTCTCTCCAGAAGGACTTCACTACTAGCCGAAGAGTGCCAGTATTGGCCTTGATGATCCTGATCAGTCATAAATAAGATACTTGCCAAAAATTTCGGATCAGGCTCAGGTAATAGATAAACCTGTGTTTACCTGCATTCATCAGCGGACTGTTTTGATAGCACTATCTATCAGGCTCGTGAGACATATTCTCCATTGCGTGTATCGATCTTTAATATATCACCTTCATCGATAAACAGCGGTACTTTGACTTCGGTGCCGGTCTCAAGCGTTGCAGGTTTGGTTGCCCCCTGCGCCGTATCGCCTTTTAAACCCGGATCCGTCTGTGCGACCGCCAGCTCGACAAAATTCGGCGGTGTGATGGTCAAGGGTGAGCCATCCCACAGTGTCATCACACACACTTCCTGCCCCTTTATCCATTTGACAGCCTCACCGACAGCGGTGGCATCGGCCGCATACTGTTCAAAACTACTGGGCTCCATAAAATGCCAGTACTCACCATCGCTGTACAGGTATTCAACATTCATCTCGTCTACATCTGCCGCTTCGACCGATTCCGTCGACTTAAAGGTGCGTTCCAGCACCCGCCCCGTCCTGAGATTTTTTGCTTTTATCTTATTGAATGCCTGGCCTTTTCCCGGTTTCACCACGTTATTCTCGGTGATCGAACAAGGGTCGTTATCAAGAATTATTTTCAAACCATTTTTAAACTGGTTAGTACTGTATGTTGCCATGTTAAACTTCTGCCCTGATTATAGTCAGCCAGACTCGCCTGGCGGATAAATTTTAAGGCCCCTTATTTTATTACGGGCCAGGTCGATTAAAAATTTCAAACTCAACGTGCCCACCCACAAATGAACTAGAGATGCCTTCTAGCCGTATATTACCCTGAATTGCTACTAACTTAAATGTCACACGCCATCGAACCCGTACCGAAAAAATTCAGACCCGCACCGGAACACACTGCATCGCCTGATGACCCTGAAGCATTCTGGAAAAAAGAACTGGCGAGAGCCTCTACCTCGGCGCATTCCTTATTACAGCGGCTCGACCTCCTGCATCTCATAAATGAAACAGATCAGGAAACAGATTTCACCTGCCTGGCAACGGATACGTACATCGATAAGATCAAGACAGGTGACCCCAACGATCCCCTGCTACTGCAAATTTTACCGCTGAACAAAGAGCATGATGAAAACATCCAGTCAGCAGGCTCAACCGACCCCGTGGGTGACATCGAGGCACTGGCATCACAGGGACTGATACACAAATACCACGGTCGCGCCTTACTCATCAGCACCGGTGCCTGCGCGATACATTGCCGTTATTGTTTCCGCCGGCACTATCCCTACCAGCAGGCATCCTACTCCAGTAAGGCACTGCATGATGTGACGCATTATTTAGAGCAACACACCGGAATCGAGGAAATCATCCTCAGTGGAGGAGACCCACTGGTCCTGGATAACAACAAATTATCGGGGCTACTGGCAAAACTGGAAACCATCGAGCATATCAAGACCCTCAGGATTCATACCCGGATACCCGTCGTCTTACCCGGTCGTATTAATAACGGTCTATTGGACTTACTGCAATCCTCACGATTTCATATAGTGATGGTCATCCATAGCAACCACGCCAATGAGCTGCAACAGACAGAATGCACCAACCTGCATCGATTACACCATGCTGGCGTGACCCTGCTGAACCAGAGCGTGCTACTTAAAGGAATCAATGATAATGCCGATATCTTAGTTGAACTGAGCAAGCGATTATTTCAATGCAAAACATTGCCTTACTATCTGCACCTGCTGGATCCGGTAACAGGTGCCATGCATTTCGATGCAGGAACAGAAAAAGCCCTTGACCTGAAAACAGAGATGGAACGACAATTACCAGGTTATCTGGTACCACGACTGGTTCAGGAAATTGCAGGAAACAAATCAAAAACTGCAATTTTCCGTATCTAGGCTACAATTAGAGACACCTATGGAATAATTATAAAAATAATGTCTATCTATTGATTTTACTAGCAATAACAACAAGTTGAAATCAGAAAGATAGCGCAAGCAATAATGAAACTAAATATACCCGAACAGAACGCACCAACATCCGGTGCCACACCCAGCAACCCTCGCAAGTTCAGGAAGGTTCTATCGGCTCTGCCCAATGCAAATATGGGTGAACTCACCAAACAGACGTTTCAGATTTTACGCGACCAGAACCGACAGGCGATGGCCAACAAACATCGACTGGAAAACCTGGAGATGTTACGTGAACAGGCGCGCAGCATCTTTAATAATCTTAAAAAATATTTTATCAACCGCACCCTGCCCCTACCCGATAAGAGCCAGAAGATCGTTAATCTCAACCAGTCTATCCTGCAGGAACTGGTCTACGGTTATGAGATAATCGCTCAGGAAGCTGCTAATAATGTCGATACCAAGATCGATGATAAAACGCTCAGTACCGCCATCTGCAGGGCCATCAAATATTTATCCGAGATATTTTTGCGCTCGTCTGAAGTCTACGCTCCCTGTCCAAAAAATCTCTGGCACGATATACATCAACTCTACGTTTTTGCCGATAGCAAAAATCTGACGGACAAGACCGTTATCGATGACGAAAATGCACAGGAAAAGACCACCATCGAAAACTGTTACAAGCAGATTCTGCTATTTTCACTCGCTCGCCCCATCGCGTTAAGACAGAGTGATACCGAGCGCATCTACAAAGAACTTTTTGAATGGTCTAAACATACCCGACTTGACCGTAGTGCTACAGAAGATCAGATAGATAAAGTTTTCAGTATGCATGTCAATGAAGATTCCGCGCCGAACTATCTGAGTAAACAGGACCTCGATGATGATATCGCCATCCGCGTACTGAATGCAGATAAATTAGTCACCCACATCAAAGGCCTCATCGAGGAACAACTGAAACAGAAACAGAAATTTGCGATCGGAGATTCGATCTCGGTAGAAACCCTTAATGTCCTGGTCAACGCATGGTCTGAAAATGTAAAACGCCGGTTCTCACGCGCAGATCATCACGGATATATCAGCGTTGCTATCGGTTTAAAACTGGCGACCCGAACAATCAGGAATTCACTTACCAAAGAGGACGGCATCGATGCAAAATCAGGCTTTGTTCGCACCTCTACATCGACCAGACAGGATCCTGACTTCACCCTGGAGTCCATCGTTACCGATGCCGATAAGCGCGAGCAGGGATACATGACGCACACCGAGATCGGAGATAAAGAAAATGACTCATGGGACATGGTGGCTAAAGGCCGTGTGCTGACAGAGACCTACGCCACCGAGAAACAGTTACTCAGTGAAGAAAGGCTTAATCTGAGCAGCAAAAAAGCAAACTCGAACTGGGAGATCGTCAATATCAGTGCCGGCGGCTACTGTTTGAGATGGGACTCAGATGATACCTCGAAAGCGCAGATCGGTGAGTTGATCGCGCTTCAGGAATTTGACACAAAAAATCACTTCGAATGGCGCATCGGCGTTATCCGCTGGATGCAGTTCACGCAGGAGCATGGCCTCGAGATCGGTGTTCAGGTAATATCGCCCAAGGTCATCACTGCGACAGCTCAACGCTTTAACCGCCCCGACGAGACACCATTCGAATGCCTGATGTTACCGGGTATAAAGGCATTGAAACAGGCATCGACGGCCCTGCTGCCTTCACACGCCTTTAAAACAAATGATAAACTTGTGGTTCAGATTCTTGACAATAAACTCAATATAACCCTGGGACCTACCAGGGAACATACGGGCTCATTCACCCAGTTCACCTACAAGAATACCGCAGAAGATCAGCGGATCAGAAAACAGGTGAAGAAGGAAGAAGCGACTAAAAACAAAGACGACTTCGATGAACTCTGGTCGTCACTATAGGAAACGTCTGCAACTTGCCCTAACGGTGAGTATTAGATTTTTTTGAGACAGTTATAAGTGGAAGAAAAAATAATCAATCTAATTGTTATCGATGACTCGTTCGATAGCGAAGAACAAATCGTCAGCAAACTGAGAACCTCAGGCTACACTGCCAGATCGACACGCGTCGAAGATGACGAAGATCTACTCGAAGCACTGAGCTCCCAGATCCCCGATCTGATTATTTTCTTTGAAGGCTCAGAGTTAGTCTCTTTAAAAGATATAGTTAACTGCATAAATAAAGATAAAAAAACAGAGAACTGTCGCATCATCTCGGTCAATAAAACCGAGCAACCCAATGTTGTCAATGCCATACGCAC
>DROB01000477.1 GCA_011321985.1 Gammaproteobacteria bacterium
ATTATAATTTTTTAATGTTTTTAAACATTTATCTCAATGTCTTTTAAGACTACCTTCCCACAATGCAGGTAGTATGCCAGCTTTATGCTATCTGACGTAACTATATATAGATCAGGTATTTAAACTATTCCAGTGATTTGTTAGTTTTATCCAGCACAGCCAGAACTTGTCACAATGTGACAAATTTGTAAGACAATAGACGCTAAAAATACAGAGCAATCATAGTATATTGCCGATTTATAAGCGTTACCTTATATTCTTGATGGGAATTTCATAATGCAGTACACGAAATTGTACTGCCATTTCCAATAGTTGTTAAGTAGCTGAAAATAAAGAAAAAATAAAATTACACATTTTATCTTTTTTACTCTGATAATTCATGGATGAACTAATCAGAGCTTCCTTAACTATTAACAGCTATGCGTTATCCTGCAGGCGTGGGGGAATGATACAAATACTGTCCTGTTTCTCTGTGGGAAATCACGATTTACAGACCGCTCCGAATGAAATATATTTTTTCAGCAGCACTTTTTACATCGTTTTACTCCTGCACATATCGCATGGGCTTATCCCTTTGCTAGCGGGGTAGAGTCCCACCTGCATTATCGCCTGTAAATATAAAAAATTGCTTTGCTGTCTGCCTCATAGCGACTACCCAGGCTTAATTTAACTCATGTCGAGTTATAGACATTTTCCGAAAATAGACTATGTTTTATATGCTATTACAGTAACAAAAATAAAAATACCGAGTTTGTTACATCCGGGGATAAAAAATCGATATGACAGCAGAAATAAAACTAAACGGGCTACCTCGTAAGCTGGTTAATGATGGCTTGCTCGAAGAGAAAGTCGCTCTCAGTGCCCTGCAGGCATCCGTTAAAGAAAAAGTATCATTTACTAACTATTTAGTCAGTAAGAATCTGCTCTCCGCAACCAAGATCGCTATGGAAGCCTCGAAAGAGTTTGGCTTACCCGTCTTTGATCTTGATGCTATCGATCCGGACTCGATACCACGTGATGTAGTCGATGATAAACTGATCAAAAAACATCATGCCATGCCCTTATTCAAGCGTGGTAACCGCTTGTATATCGGTATTGCGGATCCGACCAACCTCGCAGCCATCGATGATATTAAATTTCAGGTTGGTGTTAATACTGAAGCCGTTCTCGTAGAAGAAAATAAACTGACTAAAATGGTCGAAAAGCTGCTGGAAGAGCAGGAAGAAGCCATGAGCGGTATGATGGGTGATGAGCTCGAAGATCTTGAGGATCTTGACTTTGCTGATCCCGAAGCAGAACAGAACGCTGATGATGACTCCGGTGTTGACGATACACCCGTAGTACGCTTCATCAATAAAATTTTACTCGATGCGATAAAAAAAGGTGCCTCAGATATCCATTTTGAGCCTTATGAAAAAAGCTACCGTGTTCGCTTGCGTATCGACGGTGTATTAAGAGAAGTCGCTAGACCCCCTCTGGTCATGAGCCCCAAACTTTCGGCGCGTATCAAAGTAATGTCTCGCATGGATACTGCTGAGAAACGGGTACCACAGGATGGTCGCATCAAGTTAAAAATATCCAAGACCAAAGCCATCGATTTTCGCGTCAATACCTGCCCGACTCTGTTCGGTGAAAAAATCGTGTTGCGTATCCTGGATCCATCGAGTGCCAGCCTGGGTATCGATGCCCTGGGTTACGAGCCTGATCAAAAAGAGCTCTATATGAATGCCCTGGCTAATCCCTACGGCATGATACTGGTAACCGGGCCTACCGGTAGTGGTAAGACGGTATCGTTATATACCGGCCTTAATATCTTGAATACTGAAGATACCAATATATCGACCGCTGAGGATCCTGCCGAGATCAATCTTGAGGGCATCAATCAGGTCAACGTAAATGAAAAAGTAGGCTTAACCTTCGAATCAGCACTCCGTGCTTTTTTACGCCAGGATCCCGATATCATCATGGTTGGTGAGATCCGTGACCTGCAGACAGCCGAGATCGCGATCAAAGCCGCACAGACGGGTCATATGGTGATGTCGACCCTGCATACCAATGATGCACCACAGACTCTGGCTCGACTGGTCAATATGGGTGTACCGCCTTTCAATATAGCCTCGGCTGTTAATCTGATCATCGCGCAGCGCCTGGCACGTCGCCTATGCAATAGTTGCAAAGAAAAAATTGATATCCCCCGCACGGCACTGGAAGAAGAAGGTTTTACTGCTGAACAGATCGA
>DROB01000478.1 GCA_011321985.1 Gammaproteobacteria bacterium
GGTTATCATGGGCCTTCTGTTCCAGCTGTTTGAGCGTCTTCTGCGAGTTCTGGGACAGCATGATAATCCCCGTCCTTCAATGGGTACCCCTGTGCCTTCTACAGGGGCGTAGCTGACGTGGCGGCATTCTTTTGGTTACTTTTCTGTTGCTGCAGACAGAAAAGTCACTCGACTGCGGTGCGAATACCGCAATGCCTAAATAAAAGAAGAAGTAACTATCAAGAAAAGAAAGAGAACAACAACCAAACCTATAGCCCCACCCCCCAACTCAATATAAACTCCCCAAATGCCCACCCAAAATAACCCAACAACCCCACTGGATGCCTGCAACCCCAGCCTGAACGCCACCGTATCGGCCTCAGCTGGCAGCGGCAAGACCTGGCTACTGATCACCCGTATCATCCGCCTGCTCATCGATGGTGCCGAACCCGGTAGCATCATCGCTCTCACCTTTACCCGTAAAGCAGCGGGTGAGATGCAGATACGGCTCAATGAGCGGTTGTTCGAGATGGCGACAGCGGAAGAGGCCGAACTGGAAACCCTGCTGCGGCTCATCGATAGTGAGATTAGTCCTGCCACTAAGACCATCGCATCAGGACTCTATGAGAAACTGATGCACAGCCTGTACCCGATACGCATCCAGACTTTTCACTCATTCTGTCAGGATATCCTGTCGCGATTTCCTCTGGAAGCAGATATACCGCCCGGATTTGAATTACTTGAGGATGCCAGTCTGCTCGAGCGCCAGGCCTGGAAAGCACTGTTTGATGAAGCGGGTTTACAAAATCACAGCCAGTCAGAGAATATCCGGTTAAATGAAAACCTCGATTTCATAATGCAGGTCTGCAACGGCCCTGATAATACATACACCGCCCTGCACAATTTTTTAGCCCACCGTAGTGACTGGTGGGCCTACACCGCACAGGCGAAAAAAGCCGTCGAATTTGCAGGTGAACAGCTGAGGGAATCACTACAGATAGAGGATGAGAACAGAGACCCGATAACACCCTTTATAAATGACAACACCACACAGAAGCTGAAAATATTTGCCAACCTGCTGAGAGAGATTAAAAACAAAACCAGTGACAAACATGCGCACACCATCGATCATGCTCTAGGCAATGAAACGGACCCTTCGACCCTGTTTGCGCTCATAAAAACTGCCTTTCTCAAACAAAATGGCGAAGCCCTGATACAGGGCCGTAAGCACAGTGCCGCAATGGAAAAAAAACTGGGTTCAGAGAATACACAACAATTTCTCGATCTTCACCTGGAACTCGCTGAAAAGATACTGGCGGTCAACGAACAAATTAAGCGTCAGCTCAGCTTGAAGATCAACAAGGCCTGGTATTTTGCCGGACATCGCTACGTCGAAATTTTTCAGCAACTAAAAAAAGAGATGCGCCTACTGGATTTTACCGACCTGGAATGGAAGTGTTATCAATTATTACAGCATGCAGATAATGCACATTGGGTACAATACAAGATCGATCAACGTATCGACCATCTGCTGATCGATGAATTTCAGGATACCAATCCGACACAGTGGCATCTACTCTCCCCCATCCTGGAAGAGATGGCTGCCAGCGAGGCACAGCGTCCTCGCAGCGTGTTTCTGGTGGGTGATGAAAAACAGTCCATCTATAGCTTCAGGCGGGCCAACCCGGCCTTGCAGGCACAGGCCAGTTCGTGGCTGGCTGATAACCTGGGGGCAAGGGCCACTCCTCTGGATTTCTCACGGCGTTCTTCATCCGCCATCATCCACTGCGTTAATCAGATATTTGAACAGGATGCTATCAGTGCCATCATGACAGGATATACCACCCATGACACCCATTTGACCACCCTGCCCGGACAGGTACTGTTATGTGATCTATTCGAAGAGGATGATGATGAAACAGATATCACTGAACCTGTATATTTTCGTAACCCGTTGGAACAGGCCCGTGAGATATCCGTTAAGACACTCCGACACGAGGAAGCAGACTACATAGCCAGGCAGATAACGCATATCGTCGATATGCCAGCCATGATTACAGACAATGGTGTCGTCCGTGCGGCTAAATTTGGTGACATATTAATCTTAACACGCAACAGAACCCATGTTGATGTCTATGAAGAGGCACTGAAACGATCAGGCATCCCCTTCATCGGTAATAAAAAAGGCGGATTACTGGACAACCTGGAGATACAGGACCTTAGCTGCCTACTCAATACCCTGATCACACCTTTCGATAATCTGGCCCTGGCGCAGGTACTAAGATCACCGATATTCTGCGCCAGTGATGAAGATCTGATATTACTGTCACAGACAAAGGGTTCACCCCACTGGTATGATCGTCTGTTGCAACTGGCAGCGGATTCCCATGAAACACTCAACAAACCGATACGGCGAGCCGCTCATTTATTACCGCAGTGGCAGATGCTGGCAGAACAGTTACCGGTGCATGATTGCCTCGATAAGATATTCTCACAGGGCAATATCATCAAACGTTATATGGCGGCAAATCGACCGGAAAACAGACAGAAAGTCGCTTCTAACTGCCAGCGTTTTCTCGAGCTGTCACTGGAGATCGACAGTGGTCGCTACCCTGGTGTTACCCGCTTTTTACAGCGCCTGGTACACCTGAAAAATCATTCTGAAAACCCGCCGGAAGAACCCCTGTCACAGAGTAACGAATCACGTGTCAGGCTCATGACCATACATGGCAGTAAAGGTCTGGAAGCACCTGTCGTTTTTCTTGCCGACTGTAACAGCAGCCCGGGCAATAAAAATGCTTACAATACATTAATCAACTGGCCTGCAGATACAGCACAGCCGGTCAATTTTCAGTTAC
>DROB01000479.1 GCA_011321985.1 Gammaproteobacteria bacterium
AACATCATTGTTATTAGTGTGTTAGTATGAGTTCAATATTTATGAACTGGTAGCTTGAGCAGGTGGTTTGGGGGATAAATGGAGAAGAAACAGATATTACAACAAGCTTTGAAGCGGTTAAATGATTTTATCGAAAAAAATGTCCGACCGATGGCTGGAGCGGAGAATGCGGGCTTTTCGGTCAATCGCTCGGGTGATTCGCCCGATGGTGTCCTCGAGGGCGAGCTTCTGGATAAGCCGTTGCTGATCATGGTTCAGTCCTGGGCTCCACAGAAAGATATCAATGCTCTGATCTCGCAGATAAAATCGATGCCGGGGAAAGCCGTCCTGTTCGCCGATTTCATCAACCCTGTCATGGCAGAAAAACTCCGCAGACGTTCCATCGCTTTTGTCGATTGTGCGGGTAATCTATCGTTAAAAAGCAGGCAGCTTAATGAGTACGTAAAAGGTAAAAAGCTACCGAGACTGCGCTCCCAGCGAGTACGTGGACGCGCCTTTAATCCGGCGGGTCTCAAGTTGATCTTTGCTCTTTTTAATCAGCCACGGTTTTTGAACAGTTCGTATCGGGATATTTCAAATAAGGTAAACATTGCCCTGGGCAGTGTCGGTCCGGTAATGGATGACCTGTACGCATCGGGTTATATCCTGGATGACGGCGAGCGGCATCTGGTCAATAAAAAACGCCTGTTCGAACGCTGGGTTGATGGTTATCTGGAAAAACTGCGACCTAAACAGATCCTGGACTGTTATACCAGTAACGATAAAAACTGGTGGAAGAATGCTGACCCGGAAAAATTTCAGGGTTTATGGGGTGGTGAAGTCATCATCGCAAAACCCACTCCATTCATGACTCCGGAAAATATAACAGTCTATTTTTCTTCGGAACTGAAACATAAAGCATTTGCCGAGCATCATGGGTTAAAGCAGGATGATGGAGGCGATATCTGTGTCTATAAAAGTTTCTGGTCACCCGCTTATGCAGGTGATAATAATATAGATGGTATCAATCCGATGATCATCTATGCTGATATCGTCGATTCGATTAACCCCGGTAGCTGGGATGTGGCAAAAACTTTTTATGGTGAAGCGATAGCACATCTGTTAGAGGAGGGAGCGTAACTACCGGGCTTGACCCGATGTGACGACGACAGTGTGTAAGTTTAAATGTGAACTGGTAGTTACTGTACGAAATAATGGGTTTTAAAACTTTAAAAGTAATTTCACCACAGAGAGACCCCTTTTCTTATTTACCTCGCCTGTGGGAAATAAATTTTTATACGTATTAATCCGTAGATGGTAATCAATGTCAGGAGTGATGTCGCAGCTTGCAAACTGCTCCTACAGGTTCACGTCATTTTCCGGAGTGGAATTTATTCCGCGAACAGCAGTTAAATTAAACGCACGAGTCACCTTTTTAAAATCAATGCAAAAGCGTTTTCTCTGGCTGACGATCATTTTTTTTGTTAAGAATAATTTTTAATCATACTGACGGTGTTTATACTCTCAGTTTTTAACTGTCAGAAAAGAACAGTATATTTTTTCGGACACTGCTCGATTCACAAAAAAAGATTTTAATAATCAGTCTATTTCTGGCCTGAATCCACTGTCGATTTCATCGTTCTAATCGCTGACAGATAAGAATAAAGTTTGACCTACATCAAGTTTCTGTTGTTTGCGAGGTTCTTAAATGTGAATCACTGCACAGTAGCGTTATGATGTTGGGTGATACAATTTTCTGTAGATAATAAAGGAAACGGAGAAGAAGATGAAAAATAGTCGTTATTGCTATAGCTGTATTGCACGAATTTTTAGTGGGCAGCTTCTGTCTGTCTTAACCTTGATAATATTGGCATTAACGAGTATGCCGATGTTAGCGACACCGGCTGGCGTTAGTTGGCAATGGACTAATCCAGAACCACAGGGTAATCCGTTTAATGCGGTGGCACATGACTCATCTGGTTTCACTATAGCGGTGGGCGATCTAGGTAATGTTGTCAGTAGCAGTGATGGCGGTATCAACTGGGTGGTACAAAATTCAAACACCACAGAAAACCTCAACGCGATTTATACCGATGTGAATACGGCTTTTGTCGCCGTCGGTGATGCTGGCACGATTATAACGGAAGGAGTCGCAGGTTCGCCGCCACAGTTAACGGGTGTCTGGACTGATTTCAGCACTGGCGGTTTAACCGCTAATCTTAATGGCATCACCCGGAGTGATACTGCAACACCACTATTTGTTGCTGTGGGTGACAACGGTACCATTCTGATTAATAGTGACAGTAGTAACGTATGGACAACCGCATCCCTTGTGCCTACAGGGATAGGCAATCTTACAGCTGTGATATGGAATGGTTCAATTTTTGTTGCAGTTAGCGATAATGGAACGGTTATCGCCAGTTCTAACGGGAACGACTGGGCAAAACAAAACTTTTTGGCGGGCGCGGGTGTATTTCAGGCACCTAATGGATTTAGGGCGTTGACCTGGAACGGGATACAGTTTGTAGCAGTGGGTGACTCTGGTCTTATAGAAACAAGTGCAACAGGGGCTGACTGGGTGCAGCAAACGTCCCCTGTTGTGAGTGATATGTTCGGCGTTTCATGGAATGGTTCACTCTTTGTTGTTCCTTCTTCTTCAGGTGCTGTCTTTACCAGTGCAGATGGTATCAATTGGTCATTTTCAACGACATCTGCCACCTTGAATACGCTGAGGTCTGTTACCTGGGATGGTAGTCAGTTCATTGTTACTGGCGATGGCGCAACACTGTTGACCAGTTTGAATGGTACGAGCTGGGTACAGCAATATCCGCAGGCAGTCACTACAAGTTCGCTAACTGGAGTGATGTGGAGTCCAACCCTTTCAGAGTTTATCACTGCGGGCTTTGATCAAACCCTGTTGACCAGCCCGGGAGGTCTGGTCTGGACATCACATGGTGCGCCGACTAATTTTAACGATATCGTTGATAACGGCGCACTGCTGGTAGCAGTAGGTATTGATGGCAAGCCTTACACCAGCAGCGATGGAATAAGCTGGACAGTGCAGGCAAGCAGTAATACGGATGGGTTAAACGCGGTTGTCTGGAATGGTGGTCTGTTTGTTGCTGTCGGCGGTAACGGTACGATTCTGAGCAGCAGTAATGGTATAGCCTGGACGAGCCGGTTGTCGACGACGAGTAATGTGCTGGTTGATATAACATGGGATGGCGTGCAATTTGTTGCAGTAGGTGCATCAGGCACTATATTGACTAGTCTGGATGGTATCAGCTGGACAGGTCAAACGACTAGCCCGCCTATCACCGAGCTTCTCACCAGCGTTGTCAGCGACAATGGTAATCTTGTTGTGACAGGTTTTTTCGGCATCATCCTGACCAGCTCTGATGGTGTTAACTGGACACGGCGCTTTTCAGCGACAACTCAGCATTTGATAAAAATTATTTATAATGGTTCACGGTATATTGCGGTTGGATACGGCGGCGAGGTTATCACCAGTCCATTTGGTCTGTTCTGGGCACGGCAGACAACAGGAAGTCGAAATGATTTTTTTGATATTGCCTGGAATGGTTCACGGTTAGTTGCGGTTGGAAGCGATGGTGCCATCTTGACCAGTAGCGTCAGTTACACTGTTGGCGGAACTGTAGCAGGATTAAGCGGAACACTGATCCTGCAAAATAATGGTGGTGATGACCTCACTATCAATAGCAATGGAAGCTTCAGCTTCGCAACCTCGGTTGCGAATGGTGCGTTTTATCAGGTATCGATTCTTGATTCACCAGACAACCAAACCTGCAACATGGTTAGCTCACAGGGCTCAATAAATAACGCGAATATTACCAGCGTTTCGATCTCATGTAACGATAACCCGGCCTCAATGAGCAATGGTGGGACAACTACTCCCAACAGCTCAGGCGGAGGTGGTGGCTCCTTTAACATCTACCTGTTGATGCTGCTGCCGGGTTTGTTCTTACTGAGATATAAAAGATAGAACTCCTTATTCCCGTTCTTTGTGTGGGAATGTATATGGAGTGGCCGAGTGGTATGGGTTTCCACGCAGAGTCTGGGAACCAGACAGGGGCTGCTGGGTGATCGTGATGGGAAATACATCGCTTTACAAATAATGGTTAACAGGGGAGTCATCCCTTGTGCAGAGAATTTTAATTTGTCGGTATTATATTTTTAATTATTAAAGAGGAGTGTTTATATGAAGTATTTGCAAAGGAAAAAAATAGTTTATCTATCTGTTGTCGCTGCTATGTTATTGGGTCTTGCGGCCTGCGGCGGAGGTGGTTCGTCCTCATCATCAGTTATCACTTATTCAACGACCAGCAACAAAGGTGATTATTCTGAATGGACCCTGGTTGGTTCAAGCTTAAATGCTATATGGAATGTGGAAAATGACACAGGGGGGATTGATTATACTTATAACCTCGTTGCGACATGTAGCGCGGAAGCAGCAGATGGTACTCGAAGCTGTGCTATTGATGCGGCAGCCAGTAATTGTAATGCCGGTCTGATAACCTGCCCGGATTCGCCATCAGGTTCGTTTGACTTGATGGATGTGCCTGGTGTTGCCCTGTTTGTGCATACCTCCGGTGTCACTTTTGGTTCGGATCAGTTGCATGTGGGGCTGGCTAAAAACAGCGGTGCCTGTAGCGATGATGTGACAGGTGATTACACCTTCATTCGTACAGGCCTTGGCCTGGATCAGAATTTTGGCATGTTCCGTTCAGACACCAATTTTGTCAGCGTGGTTCATTCTGACTTTGGTTTTGATAATGGTGGTGTTGGAACAGCTACACCAACGATCATGTATCGCTCCGGAAGAGATAGTGAAACTTTTGGGGATGGTGGTTGCAGCGATGGTGTAAGAACACGAACGGATATGGGGGGTACTGATACATTCCGTGCCATGATTACGCAAAGTGGTTTGTTCCTGCTGGATCTGCCTGCTAGTCAGGGTGGTATGGTGGCGTTCAAGACAGATAAAGCGGCTACTCTGGCCGATTTTGCCAGCAAGCGTTTTAAAGGTATTTCATTTCCTGATAATAGCGGACCGGAATTAATTTCTGCTACTTCAGGCACCATGAGTACGGGGCCGGATCAGGTGGCTATTGCCGCTGATATAGGTGCTTCTACCATGAATCTGAATATAAGGGCATTGGCTACTACGACTACCATCGGTTCAATGACCTCGCCAGCTTATCCCGATTTTACGACTACGCCAGTAATGGATGCCAGTGCACCAGGCCCGTTCAGCAGTAATCCGCTGGCAGCGACATACCCGACAACAGCCAGTATTCCCGGTATGTTTAAATTTGAAACAGGACTGGCAGATAAGGGGAGAGTAATTGCAGTGGCAATGAAGTTTAATAATAAACTGATCGTTACCGGTATGGTTTATAACCATCGAGATACATCGGATACAAACCCCTCTACAGGGCTAAACTTTAGTGAAAACAATTTGTACAACACAGGTAATTTTATCTTGTTTGAAAAATAGTCATCAGTAATGATGAATGTGAGAATGGTATATTGTGAATAACGGGCGTATTTGTTCCTTTTGCTACGCTGCTCGTGTGTGCGTACTTCTGGCTGTTACCAGCCAGAGATATGCATCATAAAATAATATTCGTAGGCATCGATGTTTGAATGTTGATCAAAAGCCAGAAAGTGAACAGATTATTTTTAATTACCTTACCGTTAATTCAGCTTTTTATATTGGCTTCCTGTAATGATGGAACCGCTGCCAGCCAGTCTGAGGACAAGGTGAAAACATTAGCGATGCCAGAGTGCAGGCGAGCTGGTTCGGACTGGTTGTTCTGCGCTGATTTTGATGGTGATGATGATCTAACTCAATGGGATACTTTGCCAGAAGGTCAGAGCCGTACTCTTCTTGAGGTATCCGGGCCGGCTGGTAACGGTGGCAACAGGGTGTTGCAACTACGTATTCCTCCGGGGATGGGTGGCCGCGGTCTAAACAAGACCTTCAGTAATGGCTATGACAAGCTGTACGCACGTTGGTATGTCTACTACGAAGAGGGTTTTGATTTTACGGTACGTAATCACGGGCATGGCTTCCATGCAGGTGATCGATGGAAAAAAGGTGTTGCCGGTCACAGGCCTAAGGGTGACGACTGGTTTACCGTGCAACTGGAGCACGGTATCGTACCTTCGACAGGGCAACCAGCGCATTATTTGTATGCATACTACCGTGGTATGAGTATGGATTGTACTGATCCTGATGGAAGCTGCTGGGGTGATATGATACCGTGTACCATCGATACAGATTATTATTGCAAGAGCCCGGTTTACCGGCCCAAAGTGCAGCAACCGCCTCTCGTCACAGGCAGATGGTACTGTCTTGAGTTAATGGTAGATGCTGGTGATGCAGTTAATGCTGCTGATGATGGCACAGGTTCACTCAACTTC
>DROB01000480.1 GCA_011321985.1 Gammaproteobacteria bacterium
CACTGCTTGTTTTTATCTCTGTAATCAGATTAATTATGTCATTATAATAGTGTGCACACTACCTGTATTTTAACTGACTCTTCAGCTCTCAGAGCATAGGCATCGGACCATGAGAATAAGCCATAGCTTACTGTATTCATACATGTTTTTCTTCCTGTTTTTATCTTTCACACAGACCATCTATGCGAATGACAGTGTGACCGTAAAAACCATCAGTATGGAATTGGCCCGAGATATCGCCAATGAGAGCATCAACGCCTGCCGTAAGAAGGGCTACCAGGTAAGCGCCGTAGTAGTCGATCGCAGCGGGATCATCCAGGTCGCTCTGCGTGACGATCTGGCATCAAGGTTTACCCTGCAGATCGCACAGGAAAAAGCCAACAGTGTTATATTATCAGGCATTAATTCAGGTGAATTTCGTCGATCACGTGACGATATACGCCCCGAGCTGAATCACATGGATGATATCATCATCATGCAGGGGGCATTACCCATCGAGATAGCGGGCTCAAAAATAGGTGCCATCGGGGTCAGCGGAGCACCGGGTGGTGACAGGGATGAATATTGTGCGCAGCAGGCGCTGGATAAATTCAGTGAGCGTCTGGAATTTGCCGAATAAGGTCTGGCACAGTTTGGATACAGAGACCCGCACCTGGGCTACCGGCCATTAGCGGGCATTTAGTAAAGATAAAGTCAAAAGATTTTTCACCGCAGAGGCGTGGATTAGGGCAGGATGCCCGTAAGTAGGGCAATCGCGGTTTGCAAATCGCTCCTATAAATGCGGTTTTATTGTAACGGCGTTTTGTGGGTTGAACGTTTATTCACCGGATAGAAATTCGATTATTTTTCTGTCGCACCATGAGTAAGTCGTGGTTAATGAGCCGGCAGAGATAAAACCCACATGACCACCATGTGAAGATAACAGAAGATCAATATTTTCATTCAACTCATCATCTCTCGGTACCGTATCAACGAAGACAAAGGGATCATCTGAAGCGTGGATGATCTGCGTTTTAACCTTGATCCTTTTCAGAAACTGTCGACAACTGCATCGATCATAATAATCCTGGACACTATCAAAACCGTGTAGTGGTGCTGTCACCTTGTCGTCATATTCCCGGAAACTTTCTAATTGATTCACATCCACCTGTATAGGAGAGCGCATGAGCTGGAACTTTTCGATATAGGTTTTTCTTAAAGAGGACAGCAGGTGATCCCGGTATATTTTTGATATCCCCTGCTCCAGTCGTTTTGCTGCATCCTGTAACAGGAACGGCACAGAAACGGCGATGGCTTTCTTCAGGGGATTGTTTTCACCCGTTTCACCCAACCACTTCAGTAAAACATTAGCACCGAGCGAATAAGATATGGTGGCATAAGGATATTCTCCTGTTCTTTCAAAGATATGTTCCACTACTGTAGCCAGATCACCGGTCTCACCTGAGTGGTATGCTCTTGGCAAACGATTCAGCTCTCCGCTGCAACCTCGAAAATGCATGAACACAGGTATATACCCGATCAACTCGAGCTGATACATGATGCTGTTGGCATAATGCGAATCGATTGAACCCTCAAGACCATGAAGGACCAGAACATGTCGACCGGACTGTTTTTTACTCCAGCACAGGTCGACAAAGTCCCCATCATCTAATTCTAATCGCTCTTCGAACAGGTCCAGCTTATGGCGTTTTTTTAAAAAGACAGGCCATAGTGTCTGCAGATGCGGTGAACGTAACCACCAGGCGGGTTTAAAATCTGCTTTCCTTATCGGCACTGATGCTAGTCGAGTGAAACGGATCGAATTTTCTGGATGAGTGCCGCTACCGACGGATCACTGGATACCGCATTGCCCAGCAATAGATCGAGCAGTGTCTGGTCAGGGTAAGAGAGTAACTGTTCAAATGACTGTTTTTGCTGTTGCGTTAGAGTGGCCACTTCCTTATCGACGAAGTTGTTCAATAATAGATCGAGTTCGAGCATGCCACGGCGGCATTGCCAGCGAAATTTTTCAGGATTAATCTTCTCACTGTTCATATATTACTGAAACGGAAATACAGGATACACATTGTTTAAGACCGTCAGCCAAAAGGATGCGGGCGCCGAGCTTATAGAGAACGGGAAACCATCTTGTGTTTGATTCGGCCTATGGCCCTGGTCGGGTTCAAGCCTTTCGGACAGACGTTGACGCAGTTCATGATGGTGTGGCAGCGGAACAGTTTAAATGGCCCTTCCAGATCTTCCAGGCGTTTTTCAAAATCCTGATCCCGGCTATCTTCGATAAATCGTGATGCCTGTAACAAGGCAGCAGGACCTAAAAATTTATCCGGATTCCACCAGAATGACGGACAGGCCGTCGAACAGCAGGCACACAATACACATTCATACAGACCATCGAGTTTTTCACGCTGCGCCGGTGTCTGTGATAGCTCGACTTCCGGCATGGGGTCGTTGACCACCAGATAGGGTTTCACTGCACGGTATTGTTTATAAAACTGGTCCATATCTATTATCAGGTCCCGGATGACAGGCAGACCCGGTAATGGTTTTACCTCGATCGGTTGTTTCAACCCATCCAGCGCGGTGATGCACGCCAGTCCATTGCTACCGTTTATATTCATACCATCCGAACCACAGACACCTTCGCCGCATGAGCGGCGAAAACTTAATGTCTCGTCCTGCTCATCCTTGATTCGTAACAGAGCCGCCAGTAACATCGTACCTGGCTCGATATCTTCAAGCGTATATTCCTGAACATGAGGTTTTGCATCGATCTCAGGATTGTAACGGTATATGTTAAATTTCATAATCTATCTCCATAGATGGAGGACATACTGAGGACCATCGGAACCCGGTCCAGTGGCTGTTCATCATTCTTAATAGACACGCGGCTTGGGCGGGAAACTGTCAACCGACAACGGTTTAGTTCTGACCGGTTTATAATCCAGTCCATTCTCAAATGAATACAGGCTATGGCGCATCCATGCTTTGTCATCTCGTTCTGTGTAATCTGTCCGTGAATGAGCACCTCGGCTCTCTTCTCTGGCATAGGCAGAATGGATGGTCGCCAGTGCACATGCCATCAGATTTTCCAGCTCGAAAGCTTCAACTTTTGCGGTATTAAAAGTAAAACTCTGGTCATCGATCCTGACATTTTCCATACGTTTGACCAGTTGCTCGACTTTATCCACCCCTTCTTTCAGGATCTCTTTATTCCTGAAGACGCTGCAATGACTTTCCATCGTCTGTTTTAATTCTGCGCGTAGCATCGCCACCGTTTCGACGGTATCAGCCGAACGATTATCGGTTCCATCATAGCGTTTTACTTTTGTAACTATCTTATCGATTATCTCGTCGTCGATACCTCGATGGTATTTATTTTCTTTCAGGTAAGAGATGATATGGTTAGCAGCGGCTCGTCCGAACACCAGGATATCAAGCAGTGAATTACCGCCCAGACGATTACCCCCATGCACTGAGACACAGGCACATTCACCTGCAGCGTACAAGCCCTGTACCGGCTCCTCCGGTGTGTCTTTAACCGGAATAACGACCTGCCCGTAATGATTCGTCGGGATGCCTCCCATGGTATAGTGCGCCGTCGGGAAGACCGGGATAGGGGATTCCGCAGGGTCTATACCTAAAAATGTGATACAGGTCTGACGGATGCCCGGTAGACGTTTCTGAATAACATCTTCGCCCAGATGTTCCAGCTTTAACATCACATGGTCTTTATTCGGACCACAGCCACGGCCCTCTCTTACTTCGATAGCAATCGCACGACTGACGACATCACGACTGGCCAGATCTTTTGCTTTCGGCGCATAACGTTCCATCAGACGTTCGCCATCGCTATTCACCAGGTAGCCTCCTTCACCTCTGGCTCCTTCGGTGATCAGCATACCCCTACCGGCGATACCGGTCGGGTGGAACTGAAAAAATTCCATATCCTGAAGCGGGATACCGGCACGCATCGCCATACCCATACCATCACCTGTATTGATAAGAGCATTGGTCGTGGTTTTAAATAACTGTCCCGCTCCGCCGGTAGCCAGCAATGTTGTCTTAGCTTCGATAACCACGATACTGCCATCATGGATATTAAAGACCAGCGCACCCAGTACACGCCCGGTATCATCTTTTAATAGATCGACCGCGAAATATTCATCAAAAAAATGAGTTTTGGCGCGAATATTCTGCTGATACAGACTGTGCAGAATAGCATGCCCGGTGCGATCAGCTGCAGCACAGGTCCGCGATGCCTGATCGCCACCGAAGTTCTGGCTCTGCCCTCCGAAGGCACGCTGATAGATCTTACCGTTATCCAGGCGTGAGAATGGTACACCAAAATGCTCCAGTTCATAAACGGCTTTGGGTGCTGCACGGCACATGTATTCGATCGCGTCCTGATCCCCCAGATAATCTCCACCTTTAACGGTATCAAACATATGCCAGTGCCAGTTATCGGGAGACACATTCGACAGTGCTGCATTCATCCCGCCCTGAGCCGCGACCGTATGCGAGCGAGTGGGAAACACTTTCGACACCACCGCGACATTCAGGTCGGCTTCCGCCAGTTGCAGGGAAGCGCGCAGGCCACCACCACCGGCACCGATGATCAGAGTATCAAACTGCCGCCGTTCTATCGAAGTTGAAGATTTGTCACTACCCATTAACCCACCACCGACAGCAGAAGAATTCTAAAAACCCATAAACCACTACCGATCAGCACTCCGACCAGCATGGCAAGGATAAAGATACGCAACATGATGTTGTGTACATAGTCCAGTACGACATCACGCATCCCTATCCATGCATGAAATAGCAGAGCGAGAACAAAGATACCGACCACAGTGGTATTAAATGGATTATAAAACCAGTTTTTCCACGGTTCGAAAGCGATATTGTCTGCAGAAAAGAAGCAGTATGTTGCGTACAGGATAAACAGTACGATATAAACGGCACTGACACGCTGGATTACCCAGGGCCTAAGTCCTTCCAGTACATACAGGCTCATACGAGGACTCCATAGACGATAAGCAATATAGTCACAGCTTCAGCCAGCAACACCAGCCATGCTCCCGAGCGTGCCTGTGTTTTTTCGATGCCTACCTCAGCATCGATGAGCAAAAAGCGTATACCCGCAAAGAAATGGTGTGCGATCGACCATAACAGAACGACCAGTACCAGAACCACGGCCGGCTGGCCTAGAATCTGTTGTACCTCATCAAAGGATTGTTCCGATTCGACGGATAGATCGAGCAGATAGACAACAAAAGGTAATGCCAGAAAAAGCATGACCCCTGTAATACGGTGAGCGAAAGAAACGATACCCGCTAACGGCAGACGAATTTTGAGCAGATTAAGATAAACCGGCCGCTTGTCAGACATGCATTGACCCGCGAACACGGCGCTGCATTTCAAGGTAACCTGCAAAAGCAATTATCATAGACTTCAGCCCGCATCCCAGTGAATGATTATAATTATTATTAGTGACGCTGATATCCCGAAAAGGTTCAGAGTTACATCCCTGATTTCTCCCATGAATAAAAATCAAAGCATCCAGCTTAACGGCCCTTTTCTATATAGATACTAACAACGTCACCCTGACTGTCAAGTAGATTGATCCATATATTCTGGCAAATACTGTATTAATGCCCAGAGCGTATCCCGCCCTCCGAAATTGCCACCTGACACTTCTTATACCCACACTAAATATATAATGATTAGATGACCAGGATTGTCTAATATGTAGTCCCTGAATGAGGCCGAGCGATAATGAATAACGACTGGAAAAACTATTTACTGCAAAACAACGCAAGCCTGGACGATAACGATCTGTTGGTATTCAATGACCCGTACGTTGATAGTCAGTACACGAGCGACGATACCCTTGTCTGCGACCTGTCCTGTTTCAGCACTCTGGTTATCGCCGGAGGTGATGCTGTCGAATTTATGCAGGGACAGTTCACCAACGATGTCGAGAAAGTCGACGACGACCACAGCCAGATGAGCAGCTTCTGTAACAACAAAGGCCGTATGATCGCTAATTTTCGCCTGTTTCGATATCAGAAAAACTATTTTATCAATCTCAAAAATAGTCTGGTCAATCGTAGTATCGAGCATCTGCAGAATTATGTGTTGCGTGCAGAAGTCGCGATCCAGGATGTCAGTGATCAACTGATCCATCTCGGTATCAGCGGGCAGGACACGGTAACCCTGCTCTCACCTTTTTTTGATGATTTGAACACAGCTGTTAACGGCGTTTCACAGAATGATAACTACATCGCTATTCGTATCGCCGGTAGCACGCCACGGTATGAGATATTCTGCTCATTCGAACATGCAAGGACACTGTGGGAATCGCTTGCTGATAATACCCATGTGGTGAATAGCACATACTGGGACTATCTGAACATACAGAATGGCTTACCTTTTATCGATAATGATACCAGCGAAACCTTTGTTCCCCAGATGGCAAACATGGAACTCATCGACGGTATCAGTTTTGAGAAAGGCTGCTATACCGGACAGGAGATCGTCGCGCGCACCCATTTTCTGGGAAAACAGAAACGCCGAGCCTACCGGATCAGAATCATATCAGATACTGAACCCGGGGTTGGTGATCAACTAGCTACTACAACTTCGACAGAAAACCAGTACACGGGGACACTGGTTACGATATATCCGGTAGCTGAAAATAACTATGAGGCACTGGCGGTAATCCAGATTAAATCTGCTGAAGAAAATACATTAAAACTTAAAGACCATGAAGCTGAAATTATACTGCTTGATCTGCCTTATCAACTAACGGAAAGGGAATAAACCAGCCCGATAACAGCACATGCCCCGATCACCTTTACGATACCGGCCTTATATCTGAACAATGCAACAAATGCGGCAGCGCCGATCAGCGCAGAGACCCATTCAAAGCTTCCATCAAAGCCCTGAGGCCAGAGTACGTGGTAGGCAAAAAAAGTGGCCAGATTCAGAACCACGCCAACAACAGCAGCCGTTATCCCGGTCAATGGCGCAGTAAACTTCACATCATGTCGGGTCGCCTCGATGGCTGGCCCACCCAACAGGATAAAAAGAAAAGACGGCAGAAAAGTAAATAATGTTGCCACGCAGGCACCCGCAAAACCGGCCAGTGGAAGCACCTCAGGGCCAAATATTTCTTTGCTCCAGCCACCGACAAAGCCCACGAACGCGACCACCATGATCAGTGGCCCCGGGGTGGTCTCACCGAGCGCCAGACCATCGATCATCTGTGTCCCGCTCAACCAGCCATAGTGCTCGACACCCCCCTGATAGACATAGGGTAGAACGGCATAAGCTCCGCCGAAGGTCACCAGTGCCGCTTTGGTAAAAAACAGCCCCATCTGGGTCAGCGTTCCTTCCCAACCATAAGTCATGCTCAATGACACCATGACGAGAACACC
>DROB01000481.1 GCA_011321985.1 Gammaproteobacteria bacterium
ACTATCAGCAGATGGTTTACCGGTAGTATCAGATGCCTGCGTATCCATATCATTGATACTAATGACAGCAACCGCAGCTATTCCAGCCAGCAACAAACCGAGTCTTAATATTAAATTTTTCAAGACCTGCCCCCTTATCTAAGTTCTACACCGCCCCGGTTACCTGAACCAGCGCGAAACAATATCTCTATTTACTTAAAAGCATAATCCAGTTTTGCAGCGGTACCTGCTGCCACTGTGACATCTTTGCTGACTTTGCCCAGCTTCTCATGCCAGATAGTCACTTTGTAATTACCCGGTGGCACATCGGTCAGAGTGAAACTACCATCTTCCGCGCTTACGGTTACATACGGATTAGTGCCTACATACACATACCCCAGCATCCATTCATGAGCATCACATTTCACTGTTACCACGCCATTTTTTTTCAGGCGTTTTTTGATGACCTTATCCTGTTTTGGCAATGCGATGTTATACATGGTTTTGAGCTTTTTACCGCCACTATAGAGGTGAGTGTTATGCAACACAGGATCCTTACTGACGATACCCAGTTTCTGTCCTTTGACGGCAGTACTGACATGTGGACCAAACATGCAACCTTTATTGGCAAAAGGAACAATAGCCTTCTTATCGTAAGCTTTACCAGCATCGATATTTTCAATTGCGATAGCGGCATTTTTCAAACCACCATTAGCGCCAACGATGTAGTAATCAGCGTTCAATGTCTTACCACAGACATCAGCATCTTTGGTCGCTGTCAACACGGGATTTGCAGGTGGTGTACCATCGAATTTGATGGTGCCGGTGATCGAACCACCATTGCTCACATCGACCACTTTATATGCATTAGCAGCCGAACACATAGCCATTAACATTGTTGCACCAGCACACTTGACGAACATACTTTTTTTCATTCTTCTCAATCCTCAATCTTGTATCAAAGAAAATTATTTAATTTTGTCCAACCAGACATTTCTACTGGGACAACGCCCTGATGTAATTAACCAGATGCCAGACATCGTCTTCTTCGCCTTCAAAGAAATCCGCATATGAAGGCATCGCGCCTCCATCCAGTCCAGCCATTATGGTACGGTAGAGATCTATTGGCTCACTGCCGTTTTTGTACGAACGTAACTGCGTAAGGTTTCTTGGTGGCAATGGATAGTCCCAGTCATCTTTCAGATCGGGTGCTTTCTTACCGTCACCCAAACCACCTCCGCCATGACACTCCCAGCACTTATACTCCTGGTAGACCTTGTAGCCTTTATTGACACTTACCGCCGTGGACGGGATAGCACTACCAACAACATTGATCGCTTCAGGCGGCTCCGCACCCTTGAAATCTTCTGACAGGCTTTTGATGTAATACACAACTTTCCAGCGATCCGTCGGCGATAGACCAACAAAGCCGGGCATAAACCCGGTGACACCACGGGTAACCGTGCGATACAGATCCTCATCCATCGGCAGCTCACCACTGGCCGTCGAGCGGAATTTATAGATGCCCGAAGTAAAATCTCTCGGCTGAGGAGCCAGATCTTTATTCAGGTAAGTCGCTACTGGTCCATCGCCCATGCCCTCAATACCATGACAATAGATGCAGGCACTTTCATAGATAGCCCTGCCCTCCGCCACTGACTTTCCATTTTCATCCGGGCGTTTCGTATAAGCCGACACTCCGATATCCATCAAAGGCCCTTTCTCCTTATCCGCCTTCTTTTCCTCAGCCTGCGATACAGCAGGCACTGCAACTGCCAGAGCCAGTACAAAAACAGTCGGCAGATTTAACAGGAATTTTTTAGAATTTTTCATTATGTATTCCTCCTATGGCTAAAATGCCATATCGACACCGACAGTTACCATGGACTCAAAATTAGTAGCGGGATGCTCAGCACCACCACCTGCGTTCTGAGGCAGATTTACTGAATTTTCGAGATTGAGATGGTACCTGCCATACAGACCGATACTGGGCGTTGGATAGTACTTGCCGATAAAAGCAACATACGAAGCATCCTGATTGATTCTAGGATCAGCTCCCTGCAGAGCTGGCGGCAACTTGGACAGACCACCAGGATTCATCATGTCATAACGCATACCCAGCAGCCATTTTCTGGTCAGCACATAATCTGCCTCGACACTAAGCCCGGAAGCACTCGTATCCCATACCGACATATTGAGTACCGGATTACCAAAATCCGGTTTATCTATCTTGTCGATAATGTAGGTACC
>DROB01000482.1 GCA_011321985.1 Gammaproteobacteria bacterium
ATGGTGTTTGTGTGCCGTTCTGTGTGCACGCGGCTAAACCTGCCAATCGCGGCATCGCGGAATAAATTCCGCTCCTACGGGTGCGTGCGTATTTGTAGGAGCGGTTTGCAAACCGCGATTGCCAGCAGAGGAATTATACGGTTACTGCAAAACACCGATCATGAATAACCATAAAGATGCGCACGCACGAAATGGTTACAGGTTATTATTTCATGGTGTTTGTGTGCCGTTCTGTGTGCACGCGGCTAAACCTGCCAATCGCGGCATCGCGGAATAAATTCCGCTCCTACGGGTGCGTGCGTATTCGTAGGAGCGGTTTACAAACCGCGATTGCCAGAATATTGATTCAGCGATGGATGAATATCGGGTTTATATCAGTAACACGATCGTAAAAAATTTACTGTTTACACAAGAATGTGGTTTCCCAATGCCAGGCGGTTTCTACGATATCCTTAAGGTCGGCAAATCGCGGTTTCCATCCCAGATCTTGCCTGGCTAATGTGGCATCGGCTACCAGTATGGCCGGGTCACCATCACGGCGGGGTTCGTAGCTGACTTTGAAATTGTTGCCTGATACTTCTCTGGCTATGTCGATGACTTCTTTTACTGAGAAACCTTTACCGTTGCCCAGGTTGAATCGTGCACTGCGGTCATTTTCTATCATGTGTTGCAGGCCTAGCGAGTGCGCTTCACAGAGATCATTGATGTGGATATAGTCACGGATACAGGTGCCGTCATCGGTAGGATAATCACTACCAAAGACTTTTATGTCTTCACGGCGACCGGATGCAGCCTGGAGGATCAACGGGATCAGGTGTGTCTCCGGGATATGCCGCTCACCCAGTTCGCCGCCCGGGTCGGCACCGGCTGCATTGAAATAACGTAAACAGGTCGAACGTAGGCCATAAGCTCTGTCATAATCATCGAGTACCTGTTCTATCATCAGCTTTGAGTGGCCGTACGGGTTTATCGGTTGTTTACTGTGTTTCTCATCGATGGGCGTGTAGTCGGGTTCGCCGAAGATAGCGGCGGTCGAAGAGAAAATAAAATTTTTCACTTCATGGCGTATCATCGCATCCAGCAGGGTAAGAGTGTTGACGACATTATTGTGGTAGTACATGGCAGGTTTGATAACTGATTCTCCTACCTGAATGAAGCCGGCAAAGTGCATTACTGCATCGAATCGGGTAGATTTAAACAGGGCATCGAGCACGGCCTCA
The DNA here is from genome assembly GCA_011321985.1 of Gammaproteobacteria bacterium. GTDB lineage: Bacteria > Pseudomonadota > Gammaproteobacteria > SZUA-229 > SZUA-229. The sequence continues at coordinate 1,221 of DROB01000482.1, forward strand.
TCACCCAGATCGCCTTCGGTAAATTCACCGTATTTTACGGCATCTCTATAGCCATAACTCAGGTTGTCCAGTGTGGTTACGTCATGCCCTTTCGATGCGAGTTGTTTTACCATGTGTGAGCCGATGTAACCGGCACCGCCTACGACAAGTATTTTCATTATGATTAATCTGGATGAGGTTGAAGAGTTAAAGAATATTATTCTAGCAGTTATTTTATTTCCAATATGGTTTTTCCGCCCGAAATTTGTTTATGCAGTGTGATCTGCATGCCTTCGGCTGCACAGTAGCTCTTGTTATTATCGAAATGTTGCCTGAAAAATGTTTCATTCTCGATCTGGATCTCATCCAGCTCCGCATCACTACGGTCTGGATCATGATGGAACAGGATCAGTGTGCCTACGTTGGCATCGATAGCGAGTTGTCTTACCTGTGAGATCAGCGAATGCCCCCAGCCATGTTTGTGAGGCATGTCTTCTTCAGTGTATTGTGCATCGTGGATTAAAACATCGACACCGGAGCAGAAATCCACCCATCCGTCGTAACGTGTATTAACTTTATAGGGTGGATCGAGTTCATTGTCAGTGATGTAGGCGCAACTGACACCTTCATCTTCGATACGATAGGCGCTACCGCCACCGGGGTGGTTGAGTGGCTTTTTGATGATGTGTATGTCTTTTTCAAATAGTACGGCTTCTGTACCTTTGAATATGCATTCACTGTTTGATGGTAGTTCTTCGGACTTTAGCGGAAAGTTATAACCGTCCATCTGGTCGAATAGAGAGCATAAAAGTTTGTGTCCGCCTTCGTCACTGGTGAATACGTTTATCTGTCGGTCGGCCTGGTAGATGGGTGCGAAGAAAGGGTAGCCCTGGATGTGGTCCCAGTGTCCATGAGAGAGGATGATATTGATTCCACTATCGCGGTGTAACAGATCACGTCCGAGAGCACGTATACCCGTACCGGCATCGAGGACCAGGCTCTGTCCATTTTCCAGCTCCACCAGAACACATGAGGTATTGCCGCCGTATTTTACTGTGCTCGGGCCAGGTGAGGGGGTGGAGCCTCGAACACCATAGAAAGTTATTCTCATGTCATATCCGATGTGAATTGTGTGACTGATAACAACACTACATCGGATGATATGGATGAACAAGTAGAATACAAAAAATTGCAGCAAATTATCCGGTGCATGCTATAAGTAAGATAGTGGAAAAATAATAAAAAGATTGTTTAAAGAGGGTGGGGTGATGTTTCCAAAATTTCTCTACGAGTTGTTGCCTTACCTGTACCTGAGTGCAGGGGTAGGTGGTGGTTATGCTATCAACTCGGCCATCGTGTTAGTGGCATCCATAGCGTTGATCATGGCGGGTGTGATCGTGTTGTTCATGCGTATAAGTTATCGGCGTAACATCAGACAGACCAGACATCTATAGGGTATCAGGGTTGTGCGTCCAGGTACTGCGACCAGTCTCGGCTATCGTCGCCGAAGACAAAGAAAAAAGGATTGAGTAAGCTGTCTTTAGTGTTGTATTCGAGCGGTGTCATATCTGTCTTTGTGATATAGCCTCCGGCCTGTTCCACGATGCAGTGTGCGGCCGCGGTATCCCATTCTGATGTCAGGCCCAGTCGAGGGTAGAGATCAGCACGGCCTTCGGCGACCAGGCAAAATTTTAATGAGCTCCCCATGCTGAGGGTTTCGACATCTCCCAGCTTGGCCATGTAGTGTTGCATCATCTCTGAGCCGTGTGAACGACTACCCGCAACAGTAAGTCGAGCATTATCATTCAGTTTTTTTACCGAGATAGCTTTAGCTTCACCTTTGTTCTCAGCCTTGTAACAGCCACCTTTCTCCCAGGCAAAATAATCCACATCCAGTACGGGGACATTGATGACTCCGAGGATGCTCTTATGCCGGTGGATCAGCGCGATGTTGACCGTGAACTCACCATTGCGTTTGATGAACTCACGGGTGCCATCAAGCGGGTCTACCAGCCAGTATGTCTCCCAGCTGGCACGCTCTTCAAACGGGAGTTTTGCGGACTCTTCGGATAGTATCGGGATATCGGGCGTTAATTCGCCCAACCGCTGGACGATGAGATTGTGTGAAGCCAGGTCTGCATCTGTTAGGGGAGATTTATCTTCCTTCTCCTCGATGTCGAAGCCAGCTTCATAGATGTGTAAGATGGCATCTCCTGCATCTCGGGCGATATTTACACATTCGTGACAAAGTTTTTCCAGGTTCAGTGTGTGGCTCATGGTCGTTTTCTTATAAGGTTATTCTTCAGGATTGACATTGTATAATACACAGCATGACTATAGACGCGGATGGAAAAAATATCTCGAATAAATGTCCCTTGTGGCAGGATATCGATACGGTTCTGCTCGATATGGATGGAACGCTGCTGGATCTGCACTTCGATAATTATTTCTGGATGCAGCATGTACCCGAATGTTATGCCGAGAAACACGGTGTCTCGCACGATGTAGCATATCGGCATGTGATGCAGCGCTCTGAGCAGACACGAAGTAGTCTGGACTGGTATTGTGTGGATTTCTGGACACGAGAGCTGTCGCTGGATATCGGACAGTTAAAACATGACATGTCGGAAAAGATCGCTATCCGTCCTGATGTTGTCTCTTTTTTATCCTGGTTGAATAAAAAAGGGAAACGTGTCGTCCTGGTAACCAATGCGCATCCGGTCAGCCTGGATCTGAAGATGGAAAAAACGCAGTTGCATGTGCATTTTGACAATATCGTGAACGCACATGATATCGGGATGGCTAAAGAGCATGAAGGTTTCTGGGACAAACTTCAGGCATATGAACCCTACGATATGCGTCGAACGATGCTGATCGATGACAATATGGAAGTACTGGGTTGCGCGCATGAGTATGGCATCAAATATTGTTACGGTATCACACAGCCGGATAGCCGGGGACGCAGGGTGAAGGATGCTACGTTTGTGACATTGGATAGTTTTAAAGAGATACTACCGTAAGTATGTACACGGCTAAACCTGTTAATCGTGGTATCGCGGAACAAATTCCGCTCTTACAAGTGCGCACACCTGTAGGAGTGGTTTGCAAACCGCGATTGCCAGCAGAGGAATTATGCAGTTATAGCAGAACACCGATAGTGAATGTCATGCCGAACAACCGTGAAGGCTCTTACGTACCAAAATAGTAAACGTTTTAATTGTCACTCGTTTGCATGAAATCACCAGATGTACACGATTGAGCGTAAGCAATCATCCATGCTGGCTTATCTCTTGTCCCAGGACTTGAAGCGTTTCTTGCAATATTTCAGCAGGTCGAAATAATCTTGAAAGTATAAATCGAAACCATCTTCGGATGGGGCATCGAACTCACAATAGTCATTGGTGTGTTCACGGCAGATATCGGGCCGCTCTTCATAGATGCCGCAGCCACCATTGACCTGCAGGTGCTGGCAATGTCCTTCGACCAACAGTGTCCAGCCATCATCATCTTTGTATATTTTTACGTTGTTGTGTGATACCTGCCACAGCAGCTGTCTAAAATCCTCTTTCGAACGTGGTGTGTCCAGATGTTGGGTTACATAAGTGCAGCAGATCGAGCCAGTACAGAATGAGCATTTGTTTTCACTGGTGACTTTTATGCCATTAATCGTTTGAGTCATGGTTTTATAATATTCCGATCTGGTTAAGTGGGCCTGAGTTCTTGAGCAGGTATTCGCCATTGTTCTGTCTTTTGGCGAATACTTCCAGGCTTTGTTTTATATTGTTGCTTGCGCTTGCTGTGGGCCGCAGTTTTATCTCGACGGCGTAATCTGCATCAGGAACCAGTTCTGCTTTCCCGTTTATTTTTATATCACCACCCTGGTTCTTTATATCAGCATTGAGCAACTGTTCTTCAGATTCGCTCAGGATTATCGTGATGTCGCCTAGCGAAGCGGTATCCATGACGGTGACGGTTGCATCTTTCCAGTTTATCTTTCCGGTTGCAAGAGGCAGCTCCCCCTGTTTCCATTGGGCATGTTCGATATCGATCGAGATCATCCCGGATAGTTGTGCTAATGGTATATTGGCCAGTCTGGCCACTTCTTCAGCCGATATTTTAGCATCAAGATGATCGATAAAATACCGGCCTGGAAATGACATACCGAACCCGGCTCTTATCTTATCATCTGAGTAATGCGTGGTGACATCGGCAGCGATCTTACCCATCAACATCTTCCAGCCAGAGATGGTCCACTCGGTATCGTCCAGTTGAGCTATTTCATCTATGTCGATCATACGTGCTCGGCCATTCCACAGGGTTCCGCTGACACCTTGTATTAGCACCATGCCGTCATCGTTGAGTAACCTGGCTACAGGCCGGGCCGGGATGGTCGCGATCAAAAACAGAAGATATGAAATGATGGCGGTCGTGATATAGTATCTTTTTTTCATTAAATCGTTTGAAGGGATAGGATTTTTATTGTGGCGTTATTCTGAACGTTCGAGCGTCAGGCGTGCATTCGTTCTTCCTGCCTTGTCTGAGCGTTCTATGTTGGCACTCACGACCTGTATGCCATTATGTTTTGCCAGGGTGTTCAGCCAGACGAGTATCTGGTTGAAAGAGGCTGTATCTAACGTTACTCTCGCGCCATTTTTTCCAGATGATTCTATCTTCTTTACCGAGGAGCTCAGGCCCGCATTTTTTATCGTCTGTTCGATGACCAGTGTTGCGGGTTTGTCCCTGTCACGGATAACGCCACTCCTTCCTGATGAGCGTAGACTTTTAACTTCTGCCGCTGCCTGCTGCATCCATAACAAGATATCGGTCTGTGATTGCTGTTTTCGTAGCTCTGTCTTCAGACCGACATGAACAGGTTCCCATATGATCAGATAGAACAATGTCACGATGATGAAAATGCCAGTGCCGGATACCAGCCATTGTTCTCTTGCTGGTAGTGAGTTAAACCATTGCTTTATTTGTTGTATCTGGTCCACTAGCTTCGACCTTCTATGCGTAAATTGCCTTTGACACTGTCTTTCTCGGAAGATGAGGACGTTATTTCAGAACTGATGTGTTTATTATTGTTCAGATTTTTATTCAGGTTTTCGATAGATTGCAGATTACTGCTATCGAGCCCGATATCCATCCGGTTGTTTCTGAATGTCAGTGATCGCAGGGTAAAGTTTTTCTTCTCTGTTTTCAGTGTTCCAAAAGATTCTGCTAGCAGATATATGAGGCCTCTATCACTATTACCGGTGCCTCCTTTTAGTTCTTTCAGCTTCTGTTCCATCTGGGAGCGGGGATTGATTATTTTTCTGCTTTTAGGAAACGCCTGTTTGTAGATTTTTTCGATCCGGGCTCTGGTGGCGATGTTCTCATCTTTTAACTGCATGTGTTTGAAACCGGTAAGACCTAGGTCAAGTACTAACCAGATAGCAGCTATCGATGCTGCCAGTTTCCAGTATTGCCAGTAACCGGAAGATTTTCGTCTGGGCTTGAATTC
>DROB01000483.1 GCA_011321985.1 Gammaproteobacteria bacterium
ACCGGAAAAATCAAATACAGCAGAAGCTGTATTATCGATAGCTGTACCTGGTGGGGTGACGGCTTCCACACTCATTGACACGACGGCTAAACCAGTCAGTAATACAAAACGACTCATGAGATGTAAAAACATCTTCCAGAACTTATTCAGATATGCCTTATCCTGAACAAGCTCTGGAAGATGAACTGTGTGGGTATTCTCACAGTTCATCTCTTCCACTGAAGCGGGTACAAAAAAGTCACATACAGACGCACCTGTTCTGGTCATCAGACCAGAACAGGTTTGCACCATGTGTAACATTGATTGCAACATCGCTTCGTTAATCTTCCGTGATTAAGGTAAAACTACGTCAAACTCGATGGTTAACGTCTGCGCTGCCTGTAACACGTTGGTGATACCGGGAACCGCAGCCAGATCAACACTCAGCCTGTCGGCCGTGCCACCGAGAGCACTGTCACAACCATCCGTTGGAGCAGCATCACCTGGATCTGCCTGACAGAAGACGACCGCACCCAGACCATCAGTAATACGCACGTTGCTTGCACCAGACACAGGCGCATTCGCTGCAGTACCATCACCAAATTGTGCATCGATCGATAACGGCAGATCATCGACGATAGTCGTCAGTGCCGCATCTGCTGCACCAGCAGCATTTTCTACCGTTACGGTGTAACGTATGACAGAACCACCGGGGATTGACTTCGGATTGACATCGAGGTTTACGATATCCCACAATGCAGCGGATGCCTTGGTAACCGTCAATGCTGCAGACAGTACCGTATAGGAGTTAACTGCAGAATCCTGGCCATCTTTGGTCACGCCTGGATCATTGTAAACCGTATCCATCACGGTAGGGTCATCGGCCGTATTAGATGCAGCAACAGTCGTTAAAGTAGCACCACCGTTACTAAACCCGGCACCACCTGGACTAACGTTACCGTTATCATCACGCATGATGGCACCGGTCCCATCACCTGTTCCACCTGCGACTGCAGGCTGGACATCTAATGTCATTACAGCAACATTAGTATTGACCAACGGGTTAGCACCACTATCCACCAGTGGAATAGTCGAAACCACGTAGACGATAGCAGAGCCTGCTGGCGCTAATGAAGGAATAAAAATAGCTGTATCTTCAGCTGCCTGGAAACCCGCTGTCGCACCACTTTCCACAAAAGTCTGTACGGCTGAACCATCGAACTCATCAGCAGTACCACCCTGAGGATCGACTGTTCCATCGATGTTGTTGGAACCCCGCAACAGGAAGTCTAAAGCGACATTACTGCTGTTCTGTACGGTAAAGGCTGTTGCCTGCAATGTTGACCCCGGCGTAACATTACCTGTGCCGAGGGTATCAGCCACTGTGAAAGCAACCACACGGTCTTCGAGGAAGTCCGTATTATTACCGTTTGTCGCACCGGGGTTAGAGTTACCAAGACCGGAGCCTGATTCGATCAGCGTTTGCGCGACACCACCAACATCGTAGTTTAATGTCGCCCTGTTCGAGATCGTATCACCTGCCGCAGCAAGTGCATTTGATACACCGAACAGGCTACAACTTCCTGCCAGTGCCAAGCATAATAGCTTGTTTCGTTTACTCGTTTTCATTATGTTTACCTCTTTTTGATCTCTTCGAGATCATTAATGTTTTTGTTTTTCCTTTTTTTCTAAAGACTCTCTTGTTCATGTTTCTTTAGTGTTTTCTTTCTGGCTAGCCACTCCATCGGCGTGCCTGTTTTTTTCGGCGGACCTGCTCCACTCGGATGAACCTCAGGTGGTCCGGTACCGCCCGGTGGGCCGGTAACATTTGGCGGCCCGTCACGTGTATGGAAGATTTTCGGGCCATCCCTGTTACCTGTCTTTCTCAATATGATTTTCATATGCGCAGGATTCATACGACCCGAAAAGACAAATGGCCCATTCATCGTGGACCTTGTCTGTAACTCAAAATGTCGATTTAGATCGCGCATATCTTCTAATGGCTCATCAGTTATTTGATCGTTGTCTTGTAAGTGACCTTGCCTTTCTCGCCAGGCTTTAACACTTTTTTATAAAGCCAGCGTATCGCAGTGTAATCTTCCGGCTTCGCCTGCCAGCTTCTTCCTGTCTTATCTTTTACTGTCAAAGCATCTGCTGCGGCAAAGGTCTTTCCATCAACAGTAAAAGTTATCTCGGTAGCATCGCCCGTTGCCGAGCCTGCACGATATTTGGAATTATTTGCTATCGGATTATTGATAACGATATTAGAGATCTCTTTGTCAGTGATATTTTCAAAAACTATCTCATAGAGGATGACATCATCTGGCAATACCAGCTTTGGCTCTACATAATCATATTGCACGGACCCGTCCGCATTTTTAGAGATGACCTGTTTAAAGGCATTATTACTGAATCGGATAGCCCCTTCTTCTGCATATGCATCCAGCGACATGAGCAGTAAAAATGCAAACAGGCTTACAAGTTTTACGGGGTAAATAAAAATCTGGTTTTGTTTTTGGGCTCTCATTTTTTATCCTCAATTTATGGTTACTTCAAAAATAATTACGTTGTTTACACCAGGTGATACGGCCACCGTACCCCCCTGGCTTAAATCCACTTCGATACCTGTAACAGGTAGACTTAAAATATCGATAGCTCGTGAAAAATCAGCAGGCGCATCCGCTGCATCTGTTTGCGCGATACCGTTTAATGACATCGAGCCTGCTGTGTACGTCGTATTTGCAGGGATCAGATCATTGATGACCAGGTCGTTTATCGCTACATTACCGACGACCTCGACATTAAGCGTATAACGCAAAGTTGATCCAGGATGCGGATCATTGCCTCCCAGAGTATCAAGCACTAGCACCGATTTACTTAATATTACGGGCGGTGTCACCTGATAAGCACCCGAATCTGAATGCTGACCGTTACCAGCAATGTCTGTGCTCAGGTCACTGCCTACATCTTCAGGATCAGCACCAGGCGGTTCATTGAAAACGGTCTCCATAGCAAGCGTATCCGGATTGCTATTCGATGAACCGGCTGCCACATTATTTGCACCATTGCTATACACACCCGCGGGACTGATGCGTCCATTGTCATCTGAATTAATGACCACACCTTCGACACCTGCATTTCCACCCTCAGCCACTTGAGCGATCAATGTTATGGCGGCAACATCGCTATCTGCGATCACGGGCAGATCAGAAACGACATAAACG
>DROB01000484.1 GCA_011321985.1 Gammaproteobacteria bacterium
ACTAATTTTGATTGTTGATTATTAATTCAAACAGGTAAGATAGCAACCTATGCATAACATCATGAAAACCTATCTTGTTGGCGGCGCAGTCCGTGATGAACTACTCGGCTATCCATTCAAAGAAAAAGACTGGGTCGTGGTCGGCGCAACTATCGAGGACATGCTGGCGGCAGGCTACCGACAGGTGGGCAAAGATTTTCCTGTCTTTCTGCATCCAGAAACAAAAGAAGAATATGCTCTCGCTCGCACCGAGAGAAAAACAGCAGCAGGCTATAAAGGATTTGAGGTCCACGCTTCACCCGATGTCACGTTAGAAGAAGACCTGATCCGCCGTGATCTGACTATCAATGCTATCGCTAAAGCTGAATCAGGTGAGTTCATCGATCCTTATGATGGCATCGCTGATATCAATAATAAAACTTTACGCCATGTTTCAGAAGCATTCGCTGAGGACCCTGTCAGGATACTGCGTATCGCCCGCTTCATGGCACGTTATGCTCATCTGGGTTTCAGCATCGCTGAAGACACCATGCAGTTAATGAAAAATATGGTTACTGCGGGTGAAGTGGATGCTCTCGTTCCTGAACGTGTCTGGCAGGAGATGCAGAAGGCATTATCCGAAAGAACACCGACTGCATTCATCATCACACTGAAAGAGTGCGGGGCACTCAGACGCATCTTGCCAGAGCTTGACCGTTTATGGGGCATACCGCAGCCAGAAGCACACCACCCTGAAATCGATACCGGCATCCACACCATGCTGGTACTGGAACAGGCATGTAAATTATCCGATGATCCACAGGTGAGGTTTGCCGCTCTGTTCCATGACCTGGGTAAAGGCACGACACCCGAAGGAGAATGGCCACGCCACATCAACCACGAAGCTCGGGGTGCCGATATCGTAAAAGAAGTATGCAAACGGTTACGTATCCCGAATGATTTTCGGGATCTCGCCGAACGCACGGCGCGCTTTCACCTGCATTACCATCGTGCACTCGAACTTAAACCCAGCACTGTCGTAAAGACCCTGGAACAGCTTGATGCTTTCAGGAAACCCCGGCGTTTCGAGCAATTCTTACTGGCTGCAGAAGCTGATGCTCGTGGCAGACCCGGATTTGAAGACAAAGAATATCAACAGGGCGATTATTTTCGAAAGGCCCTGAAGGCTGCCACCGATATAGATATAGGCGAATTACGCAGTCTCGGTTTTGAACATAAAGCACTGGCTGAAAAGATCAGAGAATCGCGGGTCCGTGCTATCAAGAGTTTAAAAAAAATGCATCCTGAATAAGTCTTACTTCAGGGCACCTCTATTAATTGATCGCGCCCTTTAATCTATCGTCGATCTTGAACAAGATATTTTTAGCTGATGTCAATGCCAGGAGAAATCCCAGTATCACACCGGTAGCATTTGCCAGCATATCGGCAAATTCATAATATCTATCCGGATTAAAACTTTGCAGATATTCCAGTACGACCCCCATCAGAATAAAAGATATCGCATAGCCGTAACGCTGGAACCTGTCATGATAGATCTGCGCGAACCAGAACATCAATGTGAAATAAGCCAGAGCATGAAAAAATTTATCCTGATACCGGATATCAATATCAAGATTTACCGGATCGCTGGTAAGGGAAAGATAAATCACCAGAGCAACCAGCATATAACCGATGGATAGCCATAATAATCGCAGCGCCAACTCTGGCACGGGTTGTTTAACCATTTTTTATTCGACCCATTACAGATAAAGTGATAACAGTACGATACCGAGCATCAACCGATAAAGAACAAAAGGTGTCATACCAATCTTTTCCAATAATATAAGGAAATAGTGGATACATAGATAGGCACTGACAGCAGAGATCGATGCACCGAAGACCAGATCATTCATATCACCCATACTGGCGACAGCAGAATAATCCAGGATCTTCAATCCACCAGCCAGTACGATGATCGGTATCGATAACAAGAACGAGAACCGCGCTGCGGCCGGAGCGGTAAGGCCGAGCATCAAACCTGCCGTTATCGTAATACCTGAACGCGAAGTACCCGGTATCAATGAGATAGCCTGCGCACAACCGATGATAAGAATCTCCTTCCACGTCATCGCATGCTCGTCGTGCTGGCGTTTGCCTGACCAGTCTGCATACCATAATAAAAAACCGAATATCAAAGTCGTACTCGCGATGACTAATGGTGTACGCAAGCTCTCCTCGATATAATCTTTAAAAATCAGACCAAATATACCCGCCGGTATAGTGCCGATTAATACGGCCCATGCCAGTTTACTGTCTTCAGAATGCTTACCTCTCAATGAACCGAACCAGGCAAAAAACATCTTATTGATTTCTTTTCGAAAATAAATAATAACCGCTGTTAATGTACCGACATGCACAGCGACATCAAATGCCAGCCCCTGATCCTGCCATCCGACCAGGATAGGTACAAGGATCAAGTGTGCAGAACTTGATATCGGAAGAAATTCAGTTAATCCCTGAACTAATGCCAGGATGATAATTTGTATGGTATCCATTAAAAACCTTTTTTAGATGTATCAATAAGCTGGCTGCAGGAGCAGAATTTCCGCGATGGACTCATTATCTGACAGACCTCTCTTAGAATAAATACCACGTCTGTATACAGAGAAAACACCGAATGAATCCAGCATACCCAAAAGCCTTAAATTGCATACTTATAACCTGTTCCTCATATCCAGCATCGAAAAACCTTTCAATGTCTGGTCATAATTTTTCGTAATAGCCATCACCTTGAAACGGTCTCCCATCTCGGAGGGCAGTGTTAATGTTTTTATCTGTTGCGATAATTTTATCTGTTGCTGAATATCATCCGTTACCTGCTCAGCATGTAATTCGGAAAGTCCGTTTGCCAGCAAAAATGCGGCCTGTGTAGTATAACCTGAAACATCCATACCTGAAGCTGTCGCACAGTATGCAACGTCGGTAAAATTCACGAATGCTGTGATGTCCTGCAGGCCCGGCCACCAGAAAAAATCTTCGTGCGCACGATGCTGGTAATAACACATCAGCGTGCCATCCACTCGATCTGCATGGAAATACTCTGTTTCATTGTAACCATAATCGATCAAAAAGATGACCAGCCTGTCTATTTTACTCTCGAGCGCCGACAACCACCCGCTTATTGCCGGGTTGTACTCTGATCGGTAATCTTCAGCAAGCAGGCATTCGCTCCGCTGCTGTATCTCCGTTATTTTTTCTACCACAGCCTCTACTGCCGGCACATACTTCGTCACCAGTTGATCGCCATCAAAACCGACCATTAATGATTCATGTTCCTGGCCTCCAGCCGATAACCTGAAGCATTCTACCGGCATCGCGTCCAGCACTTCATTGGCGACGACGATAACTTCGCCCATCTTGTCTGGTAACTGGTCGAGCCACTGCACACATCCGAGCAGATGTTTTGCCTGTTTTTCTATCGTCGTTCTCTGTCTCTGCTTTAGTTCAGCACTAAGCTCAACGATATAATACCTTTCCGGTAATCGTTCGAGCTTTTCAAGTTGCAGCAACATACCTGCTGCCAGGATACCGCTGCCTGCTCCGAACTCGAGTAGACAGGGTCTTTTACACCCTTGATGCAAGAAGTCACTGATCACTTCCGATACCTGGTTCGCAAGGCATCGCGCAAAAAGTGGAGATACTTCCGGCGCGGTAATAAAATCCCCCTTCTGGCCAAATTTTTGCAGACCGCCACTGTAATAACCTAAAGCTGGCTCATAGAGCACAATATCCATATATTCAGAAAAGCTAATCCATCCATCCGAACGATCACAGGCAGTCCGGATGCGTCGCCTGAGCAGTAAACTCTGTTTTTTTGCCTCTTCGTGGGGTTGAGGCAGAATATCAATACCGTGATTTAACAATGGTTCAACCGTAACTTGAAATGTGAGAATATAGGAACACCGATGATCAATAAATAAATGCCGTAGAACAGGCCCCGGAAAAACAGGTCCCGAAACGATGGATAATACTAACCTAAATCATAACCATTCAGAAAGTAATGTATCCAGAGTTGCCCTGATCACAGGCGGCTCAAAACGTATCGGTGCTGTTACCGTACGGCAGCTGCACCAGGCAGGTTACAAGGTAATAATACACTGTCGCCTGTCATGCCAGTCAGCCGAAGCCCTGGCTGGAGAACTTAATGATACACGTCCTGATTCGGCGAAGATTATACAGGGTGATCTTAACGATGACACTATCTATAACAACCTGATCGATCAGGCGTTTCAATACTGGCAACGGCTGGATGTACTGATAAACAATGCATCCAGTTTTTTCCCGACCCCCATAGGCTCTATAACACTCGACGACTGGGATAATTTGATCAACACTAATATGAAAGCACCTCTATTCCTCTCCCAGGCTATCGCACCTTACTTAAAGAAAACCCGGGGATCGATCATCAACATGATCGATGTACACGCACAGCGCCCGATGAAAGATCACCCCGTATACTGTGCTGCCAAGGCGGGTCTGACCATGATAACCCAATCACTGGCGAAAGATCTCGGCCCGGAAATCCGTGTTAACGGTGTCTCTCCCGGCGCTATCTTATGGCCTGAACACGATATGCCTGAACACACAAAAAACCTTATCCTGGAACGCACCTCTTTAAAAAGGCCCGGCGAACCCATAGATATAGCCAGGACAGTCCTTTTCCTGGTGAGAGATGCCGACTATATAACCGGGCAGGTCATCGCTGTCGATGGTGGCCGCACATTAAATATTTAAGGAGCCTCTGATCGATATCCCCCGGAATACATTACCGAGCAACTGACGCACACTCTCGAAATACGATGCAGAATGACAACAATCAAGGTGATTTTATTTCACGTGCGGGAGTGACCATGACGGTCATCGCGTGGATAATATTTTTAATCTTCCTGTTCACCCTGTTTGACTATTTTATCGATCAGCGTAACAACCCGAACCAGAACCTCGCAACGACCGCATATGGACAACAGAAAGAAATCG
>DROB01000485.1 GCA_011321985.1 Gammaproteobacteria bacterium
CAGGGAGAACAGTAAAGGCCGCATCATTCTTGATATAGACACTATGATTATTTCTAATTTTTCACCATACGTTAATGCTGTGTTTTTTCCTTTTCTCACCAGTTCAGTCGTACAGTTCTCGACTATCACAATGGTTGCATCAGCCATTTCACCGATGGCAATAGCCAGGCCAGCCAGAGAGAGCAGGTTTATCGTCTGCCCAATAAACGACAATGACATGACCGTATACAAACAACCAAGCAATATAATGATAACAGGAGCTACGGCTGCACGACCGTTTCTTAATGCCCAGATAATAACCAGTGTAACGACCAGCAGCTCGTAGATAAGTGCTGTCGAGAAATTTTTGAGTGTAGCCCATATTAATGACGAGCGGTCATAGGTGGTAACGATCACGATTCCGTCAGGAAGTTCTGACTGAATTTCCTGCAGTTTTTCCTTTAACCTCTCACTAACAGAGATAACATTTTTCTCCTGCTCCATAATGACTATAGCACCGACCACTTCACCAGCACCATCGAGATCGGCTATACCGCGTCGTATATCATAATCCACCTGCAGATAACCGATATCTTTTAACAATGTCACCTGACCGTCCGTTGAACGGGAGACTACAAGATGTTCAATGGAATTCAGATCTTCTATATCGGCAGTGGCACGTAAATGATAATCTCGATTTGTCAGCTCGATGGTCCGCCCGCCCACTTGCTGAAACAACGTTTTTAATGATGACTCAATCTTGTGCAGGGTTATACCTGCCTGCTCAAGCAGTGGAGGGAAAATTTTTAATACGACTTTTCTCTCTAGACCACCGACAGTGGCAACCTCGGCAATACCAGTAATGGCCTGTAATTTTGTTTTAATAAACGACTCATTCAATAAGCGTAACTCACGTAGATCATGAGTCTTGTTCTTATCCACAAGAGCATACTGATAAAACCAGCCCATGCTGCTTGCATTTGGTGCCAATTTAATATTTGCGTCTTCTGGTAACTGATGCCTGATGGCATTAATCTTGTCTAGAACAAGCTGTCTTATTGCCTCGCGTCTGTTTTCATCCTCAAGAACGATGTAGATGAATGAAAACCCGAGGCTCGAGGTAGCTCGAACACTCTTGATACCCGGAGACCCAAGTAAACCCTGTATGACAGGTTTAGCCACTTCATTTTCTATTAATTCAGGACTACGATCCCACTTCACATAAAGCACAACTTGCGCATCAGCTATATCAGGTATGGCATCAAGTGGTGCGGAGCGTATAAAATACAGGCTGAACAATGTCGCTATAATGACGAGGAACAAAATCATCGCCTTAAAACGAATAACTCCCCTAATGATGGTGGTGAGCATGGCCCATACTATCCTTTTTTGTCTTATTTAACTTATTGTCAGCATCGATAAAGAAGCTACCAAAAGTCACCACCTTGTCACCCGCCTCCACCCCCTGAAGGATCTGGGTATATAGCTCACCTATTATTCCTGTTCGTATCATTTTTGGAACATAGTGACCAGCATCTGACTCTATGTAGACCAACTGATGATCAGCCTCCTCGATAATAGCCTCATTAGGAATAGATAAATAATTTCCACGATGAACAATAATCTCCATCACATATTGTAATTGCACTTCATATACCTCTTTGGGCAATACAGCGCTGACGATAACGCAGCTCCCGTCTTTCGATATTTCCGAAACCCTTGATTGGTAGATAGAAGATTTTGATGCAGGAGGAAACGAGCGTACACGCTGACCCATTTTTATAAAGTCAACGCTTTTCTCACACACTCTAGCCGTAACTTTTTTCTTCAAAACATCCAGAATAGCTGCCACTCTAATCCATGTTTGCAGGTTCTGTTTTTCAGCCTTAACGACAACTAGTGTCAAGTCTTCAGCCTGAGATACTGTCACCCGAGAAACATCATCCATCCGGGTGTGATCACGCACACCCTGTGCCACCACTACATCCGAAACAACAACGATAACGATAGCAATAATGAATTTCTGCATGTCATACTGTCGCGCATTGTTTAATGGCAATAATTATCTTTACTACCTAGAATGTGGGTCCCCCATGGATATAATCCTACATTTGAAATTTTTGTTACTTTTTCAGTTTCACCATCTATGATATAAACAGAATGATCCGTTGAACTGGCAAGATATATCTTTCCTTCCTCCGTATCCGTCGTAGCTGTTTCGATCTGAATATTGGTCCCTATTTTTATCCTACCGGAAGCAGTCAAACCTTCCATGTCATAGACATATAAAAAACCCGTCGTTGAACTGATAACAAAAGCTTTTCCCGCAGCAAAATTAACTCCCATCATCTCTGGCCCTGACTCGAGAGTAGCAACGACTTCATTTTTTTTAAGATTGATAATTGAAATAGTTTCATCACCATTGTTCACAACAACGGCATACCGGCCATCATGGCTCATATATGCACGCCATGGATCAGATCCAACTCTGATTTTTTTGATGACACGATCTTCCCTCGAATCTATAACGCTAACAATACCCAGGTCTCCATCTGCCGCATACAGGTAGCGGCCATCATTACTGATACTTACATTCGATATACCCTTAATTTCTCCCAGATACCTCTCCGGATCCAATGAAGCGATACCCGGCGCAGAACCAACGTGGATCTTTTTTAATAATTCATGACGAGTTACATCAATCACACCCACCCAGTGCGCCCCGTAGTTCCCAACATAGGCTTTTGTTCCATCAGGAGTAAAAGTGATATTGAGTGGTTCTGCGAAGCCACGGATTCGCTTTATCTCCTTCATTGATGCCATGTCAATAACAGAAACAGAATCACCATCAGGACTCCCCTGATAGTAATATCTCCCATCAGGGGAGAAGGCCAGGTGCTCAGGCGCAAAACCGACCGGGATCTGTTTAACGAGCGTCAGGGTGGCAACATCAATGATATAAGCCTTGTTAGACCGTGTTCCACCGGTTACTACCCACCGACCATCGGGAGACATCATCGCCATATGGGGGTTAACATTATTCCCAAGAAAGACACTGCCAATAATCTCATTGGTTTTAATATCCATGAAACTAATGTCATTTGAGTCTCGATTAACTATTACAACCGTAGATTCGGGATTCTTTATCTTAATTTCTTTATCGACATTCCCGGCTATAGCTGCATCAGTAACCATGCTCATAAATAACGTCATCATGAGAAAATTTAAAATTAATTTAACGTTTTTCATCTCTAATAGACCTTTTGTGATTGAAGTAAGTATATGTATTTTTCACTTAATGAATTACAGCTCAAAAGCTGGCCTGCAGGCGTGTTCCAGGAACCAGATAACCGACTTTTTCTGCACCGGCTACCTCTTCAGTTATATAGGTGAGATGAAACGAGAGTTGCAACTTGTCGGCAATCCTCAGGTTATAATAACTTTCTAATAAATTTTCTTCGTCATTTGAACCCAAATCTGATCTTGAATATCCCACGCCCCAGGTGTCTTCAGGGTTAAATCCTAGCCCTGCACTGAGTTGTATCCCGGCACTGAAATATTTGTCTCGTGGTCCAGTGACTGCTTCTGCCGAACCATAACGGCCAAACAAGGTGATAGAGGATATGATTTTCTGATCAACACTTACTCCGTATGCACTTAAATTACCATTTGTATTATCTCGCCGATACCAGGCACGATAATTCCCTTCTCCCGTATCAAAAGGATTAACTTTGTAGCCTATCTCGTATAATTGAAACAGAGAATCAGATAAATTCGTAGCCTGACTATTGCTTTGCTGGTAACCAACCCTGAATACAAATGATGATTTTGGGTCATACACCAAAGCCATACCCGCTCCATTCTCTGACAAACCCAGTGCTGGGTTATTTACCAGCGCATCGCTTAGAAATTGGGAAGTCTCATCATTTGCGGCGGCATTTAAATCAAAATAGTTAGTTAAATCCAGATGTCCCAGAGTGAGGCTCAACTGCTGATTAAATAATTCTGTCATCAACCAGGCTTCACGAAGATTCAGATCATTCTGATTGATCAGGCGTGCCGAATAACCATTAATTGAAGTTATACCATTGATATCTGCGTCAGGCTGGGTACCACTCAAAGCAACGATATCTGCAAAAAACATCGTGTATTGAGCAAGACCCGCTGTAAAAAACAGATCCGTTGAAGCCAGCTGATAAACATTCCTGTCCGCCTTCTGTTTATTGCCAGATTCTTGCTGTACACCCTGGAGTATGATGGCTGCATCTACTCCAACCCGAACACTTTTATCCGCCGCATCATCAAGTGCTTCTTCAATTTTTTCATTTATCGTCTGACGCCGGTAGACACGTTCCCTCTGGTAAGTTACTATTTTTTTTGTACCCGCAGTTTCCCTCGGATATTCGATACCATTATCATCGACGTACACTTCAACTTTCTTAACCCTGGTCTCCGGGTCAGAAAGTACCGCCGTTGTTTCCAGTTCTGATAATCTTTTCTCCAGGCTCTCAACTTTTAATAATAGCTGTTCTGTATTATCTTGCGCATAGGCAGGAAAAAGAGCTCCCATCGCTACCACAAATGATATTAATATGTGTCGCAATAATGCTAATGACATCTTCATTATCTGATCAAAATAATTTATGGCAACTTTCATATACACCATTTTTACCTCCCGGCTGATTTCATTTAAACTAACTTACCTGCCCCCATTCAGTGCAGGTAAGAGTATGGTTTTCTGACCACTCGGAAAGTTTATATAACACCTGCAATTAGTCTAAGACTTTGTTATTATGAGCTTAATAAGTATTCATAATGGTAAGCATCAGGCATAACTATCGAACCTATAAGAATTAACTATGAATAGAAGACTCATTTTCCCGCGTTCACTGCAATATTTGATTGCTATCGCTGAGTACGGCAGCTTTACTCGTGCGGCCGATGCGTTATATGTTTCTCAACCCACGCTTTCGCAACAGATAAAACAACTGGAAGCCTCGCTACAGACATCATTACTTGACCGTTCCGGTCGAACCGTCAAACTAACGGATGCTGGCCAGGTCTATGTTTACCATGCCTGTCGCGCCTGGGATGAGATGGACGCAGGCGCACGTGCCATCGATAATGTGGATGATCTGAGCCGCGGGTCACTGCGCCTGGGATGGACTCCCATCACCGATCACCTGACTTGCTGCTTACTGGAGAACTACAATTATATGTATCCCGGCATCACTCTGAGCACGCTGGAAATGCCACAGGATGATATTAAAGAAGCTGTGATCGAAGGGCGCATAGATATCGGTATAGCATTTACCAAACCATTCACGAGTGACACACAACCTAATGAAATCGAAACACACGTCCTGTTCGAAGAAAAACTCTGCCTCGTCGTTGGAAATTCCCATACTCGGGCGAACATGGAGAAAAAGGTCACGGTAGAAGAGCTGGGACAGGAGTCTCTGGCGCTACTCAATACTGATTTTGCACTACGACAGCAGGTCGACAAATACTGTCTTAAACATCACATCACACCCCATATCGCAATTGAAACCAACTCCCTTAATGTAATTATAGAAATGGTTCAGTTTGGCCAACTTGCCACCATACTGCCCAACAGCATTGTACGGTCCCAATGCGGGCTTCACGCTATCACACCTTCGCCTGAACTACCCCAGAAAGCCGTCACACTCATTACACGTAAGGAAGGTTATAAGAGTCCAGCCTGCAAGGCTTTTTCCGCGCTGGCATCAGACTGGGCCAGCCGCAGGCTGGAAGAGATCCCTCGGCGGAAAATGACACCATGCCCACTCTCTGATGCTGGTGCTGAGGATAGTAATAAACAGGCTTTGAGAGAAACATCTAAATCAGTATCAAAAGCTGAAACCATCAATCCAGATAAAGTGGCTTAAGCTAACCGAACAGGCGTAGATCCTGTGTGACCAGAAGTCGGTGGCGAGCTCTCCGGGAGCAAGGTTCTCGCCCCCTTCTCCAGGACGTGCGGTATCGGCCCCCCCGTCACCCAGTCTAATAATTCCACTGTATGCACAACAGGCACTTTAGTGCCAGAGCCGATCTGTATCATACATCCAATATTACCCGCAGCGATCACATCCGGCCTGATGGACTCTAGCGTTGCTACTTTTTGCTCTTTCAGGCGACTGGAAATCTCTGATTGCAGCATATTATACGTTCCCGCAGAACCACAGCAGGTATGTGACTCTCTGGGTTCGACTATGGCGAAACCCGCTGACTTTAACAGTTTTTTTGGCACGAACCTGACCCGTTGCCCAAATTGTAGAGAACATGTTGCATGATACGCCACACGTAAGTCAGGCTTAATCTTAAAATCAAGCTCGATATCTGACAAGACCTCGGATATATCTTTTGTCAGTGCAGAGATAGTAGCGGCTTGCTCTGATAACACATCGTTACGAAATATGTAGGCATAATCTTTTACCACCGTACCACAACCACTGGTATTGATGACTATCGCATCCAGTCCTTCGCCATTCACCTCTTCCATCCATGCATGGATATTTCTGGCAGCTGCTGCATGGCTATCATCAGTCTTGCCCATGTGATGAGTCAGAGCTCCGCAACAACCTGAACCCTGTGCGATCACCACCTCACATCCATGACGACGTAAGATACGAACCGTTGAATCATTGATATCTGTATTCAGCACTTGTTGTGCACATCCCGTCAGCAATGCCACACGCCGTTTACGTTCGCCTATAGCTGGAAAAATCTGAGGCCTGTCATTCTGACTGGATGGAGGTAATGTTTCGGGGGCTAACGCCACCATGGTACGAATGGTTCCTGGCATGATAGATGAGAACGGTCTCACCAGCCATGCAGCACGAAGAGCCAGCCTGAAACGCCCTGGATAAGGCAGGATAGATGCCAGCAACCAACGTGATAGCCGGTCAATTACTGGACGCTTGTAATTTTTCTCGATAAAGGCCCTGGCATGGTCCATCAAATGCATGTAATTCACACTAGAAGGACAAGTAGACATACACGCCAAACACGAAAGGCAACGATCAAGATGGTCGACCGTTTTTCTGTCCGGTGTAACAGATTTTTCCAGTAGCTCATTGATCTGATATATCCGCCCTCGAGGACTATCATATTCATCGTCCAGCAATTGATAAGTAGGACAATTATCAACACAATACCCACATTGCAGGCATGCACTGAGTTCTACATTGGAACTGGCGATGTCAGGATTAAAGAGCTGTTCAGTACTAAACTTTGTCTGCATTGAGCTACTCCATCAAGCTGGTTTTAATTAATATCTATTATCTCTCTATTCAATTCACCGGTACGTCTCGTAAGATCGATAAAGCTATCCCGCTGGAAAAGTATTTCCAGCTCAGACAGTTTATCAATAGTCTAGACATCGGAAACATACAGGACGATCTCTACGATACCAACAAGCAGCAGCACAAATAAAATAGAAAATACAATACCACCAATAACGAAATGATGAAACGAACCCTGTGCAAAATCACGCTCTCTGTTAGCCTGTGTCTGCACACCAAAGCTCGCAGCGATGACACTTCCCATTATGATCATCGGTGAAATTTTTTTCTGACCATCTGATCTTTTTTCTGCCATATAAAATCCCGGGGGTAATTAAGAATCCTCAGCCATTCCGTGATGCCTGATTAACTGGAATCGTGGTTTTAGTATATCGCTGAAACATTGATATGGCTAACATATAAATCAGCTTCGTGCGGCATTATAAGAATTAATACAAAGGGTCATATATTATGAAAGCTACCTGCAGAGCAGGCAGAAAGGGCTATATGAGAACAGTGCTTCGAACTATAAGAAAACACTATCAGTGTGA
>DROB01000486.1 GCA_011321985.1 Gammaproteobacteria bacterium
AACAAAAAACAAAGCGATAAAAAATGCCGGAATAGTTAGTGTTTTTTTCTGCATCTACTTTTTATCTGCCGATTTTTTAAGACGTGCCAGGCGTAAAACAAGTAAGACCATCCAGAAACCATGCCAGAAAAGGTCAAATATATCGATGGGTCTGCTTAGTTCACCACTGAGTAACATGCGTGATTTCTCCAGCAGATGTGGCTCAGGTTTAAAGGGGGCCAGCAACATGAATATTGCGACGACCGCCAGGGGGAAAACGGGTATGCGATCAATATACTTAAACATTTTTAAGGTAACTCTCCAGGTATTCATCGAAACCCATACTGTCATCCTCCTCTATCTGTTTTTGTCTGGCAAATGATTCAGTCGTCAGCTTTTCAAAAAAGGCATTCTTCTCTGTAGACAGAGCATGGTTTTCATAATATTGCGTATGGTGCTTAGACATGCGTTGTGCATAATGAAAGAATCCTTCATCACGCTCTCTCATCTCTGCCAGCATCCTGGCTGACGGGGTTAACTCCGGATCAAAAACGCTGGCGATCTGCGATTTCACGCTGGAGAAATAGTTCTCACAATAATTCGCCCTGTCCAGCAAATTTGCCACCGCTTTCATCTCGTTACACAGCTCACTGGCCCAGTCCTGTAAACTTATTTTCTGATTCCTGCCATTGACATCAGTGCGTCTTAAATCCAGCCCCGGCTCTCGACCTTTATGTGCCACCAGTAATAAGTTTTCATCTATCGCTGTGATTTCATCTCTATTCAATTCAGGGCTGCTCTGCAACAGACAAAATAACATAAAAACTTCGAGGAAATACAGCTGATCAGAATTAATCCCGTGTGGATCAAACGCATTGACATCGAGTGAACGTAACTCGATATAGGCGACCCCTCTTTCTTTTAACGCAGTCGATGGTTTTTCATCACCCTGCGGGATCTGTTTCGGCCTGACCGAGCTGTAGTATTCATTCTCGATCTGCAGGATGTTCGCATTAAGCTGCTGGTAGATCCCGTTTACTTTTACACCGATTTTTTCATAACCTGAATAGGGAGTATTGATCGCACACCGCATACTGTCTACATAGGCATCGAGTGAATCATAACAGGCCTTTATGCCTGCCAGATCTTCCTTATTATTCTGATAACCGATATCACCTAAGCGCAGTGACGTGGCATAGGGCTCATAATAGGTATTACTGTTAAACTCCTGCAATATCGTGCGCTTCCCGTTTAAAAATGATTTACACACTGCAGGAGACGCACCAAACAGATACGGCACCAGCCAGCCATAACGCAACAGATTACGCACCACGCCCATGTATTGCTCAGAGATAAAATCCTGTGAACCACCTCCGCCACCCGATAGCTTCTGATACTGCGCCCAGAAAGCATCAGAGAATGAGTAATTAAAATGTACACCAGCGATGACCTGCATAGCACGGCCATAACGCAAGCCCAGGCCCCGGCGATACGCAGTTTTCATCTGTGCAGCATTCGAACTTCCATACTTTGCTAACGGGATACTGGTCTCACCAGCAACCACACAGGGCATGCTGGTCGCCCAGAGAATTTCATTGTCCAGATTCCGGTAGACAAAACTCTGAATATCATCCAGCGATTGAATAACCTCGATCACAGAATCACATGGCGGTGTAACCAGTTCGGTCAATGCTTCAGAAAAATCGGTGGTTATCTGCGGGTTCGTCAGTGCAGAACCCCAGGCAGCAGGATGGGGAGTCTGGGAAATTCCCCCTTCAGGCAAGACTCGCAGGCTCTCTTTTTCCAGCCCCATCCTGGAGCTGGCCAATGCCTGCTCCAGATCAGATATATCCAGTAATTTTAAACGCTGTTGAAGTAGTTGATACACGAGAAAACATCCATTAAAAACTAAAATTTGCAGAACGACGAATTATACTCTGATGTATTTTAAATTTCAGACAATTGTCTTACAACTGTTTATTATTCGGAACCACGACGACCGTCATTATTCGTGACTATTCTATAACGTGGTTTATTAGTCTGTTCTTCATTTTCTCTGACTATCCGATATTCAAACCGGCACCCCATGGCTTTAGCCGCTCTTTCCATCATTTTTAGAGTTACCGCCCCTCGGGTTTCATCTTTTTCCAGCACCGAAACTCTCGCGGCACTCACCTGCAGACGTTCTGCCAGTTGAAACCCTTTCAACCCCTGTTTTATTCGCATATTGCGAATCCAGCCTGATTTATTCACACCACCCCAAATTAATGTATATATTAATAATTAGTATATACATTAATAAAATACAAAACACAAGAGAAACTTCATTTGATATAGATATTTTGCAATAGAGATAAACCAGGACAATAAACCACGGAGCCTCAGAGAAAGGCTTTGTTACCTAAAGTCTCTGTGTGCTCCGTGGTTTAATTTTCTGTCTTCAGTCGAGCACGTGTGAGACAAGACCATCAGCCAGCTTGGGCTCAAACCAGGTTGATTTTGGTGGCATCACCTCGTCGGCATCCGCCACTGCCATCAGGGCTTCCATACTGGTCGGATACAGTGAGAAGGCAACCGCCATCTCACCACTGTCGATCCGCTTCTCCAGCCCGGCCAGACCACGGATGCCACCGACGAAATCGATACGGTTATCCGTGCGCGGATCCGATATGCCCAGCACCGGCTCGATCAGGTTATCCGCCAGCAAACTAACATCAAGCGATGCCACAGGGTCTTCCGGCACCAGTTCAATATTAATGTTCAGACGATACCACTGACCATCGAGGTACATGCCAAACTCCGTCGCCTTTGCCGGTTTAACCGCTGCCGGTTCTTCGGTAACTGTAAAAGCGGTACTGATTTTTTCCAGTAATGCTTCTTTTGTCAGGCCATTCAGATCCGTTATGACACGATTATAATCCAGGATATTCATCTGGTTGTGCGGATAGATTACTGACAGGAAATAATCGCTGTTCTGGTCGCCGCCCGCACCACTCAAGGCGTGACTTTTCGCCACACGGGAAGCGGAGGCCGAGCGATGGTGACCATCTGCGATGTAGATCGCATTCATGGCTTCAAACCCGGCACTGATCTTTTCGATGGTCGCATCGTCATCGATTCTCCAGAAGGTATGCTGCACACCATCATCCGCTGTCACATCGACCAACGGTGGCTGTTTTGTGGTCTCCTCCAGAATGGCATCCATATCAGCCTGTGATTTATAGGCCAGCAACACCGGTCCGGTCTGTGCGTTTAGTGCTTCGATCTGGCGCACACGGTCATCTTCTTTTGTCGGGCGGGTGTATTCGTGCTTGCGAACACGGTTGATATCATAATCGGCTACCGATGCCACAGCGACCAGCCCCACCTGTGAATGACCATCCATAATCAGGCGATAAACGTAATAACAGGGCTTGTCTTCACGGATCAGGATACCTTCCTGCAGCAGTTTCTGCAGATTTTCAGCCGATTTGCTGTATACCGACGGGTCGTAGGGGTCGGTGCCTTCAGGCAGGTCGATCTCGGCTTTGGAGATATGCAGGAAACTCCATGGGCGACCGGCAGCACGCTCACGTGCTTCTGCCGTATTTAAAACATCGTAAGGCGGTGCAACAACTTCTTCTGCACGCTCGGGAACCGGACGCAGGCCGGCAAAAGGCTTGATTAATGGCATCATTTTTCTCAGGTGAATTTTTGACAGGCGAATTATACAGCATCGATCCGATAAAAATCTTTCAATATTCCCGTCAGCGAGATACGGGGTAGTTCGCGCTGAACAACTTGATTTTAAGATGGTCATCTTATATTATTTAAGACGGTCATCTTAAATTAATGGAGAGAATAATGAGAACATTGTTAGTTACCGGCGCGAACGGGTTTATCGGCAGTCATACACTCAACTATCTACAGACAAAAAAAGATACCCACCTTATCGCAGCCTGTCGCGACAGGAGCAAACTACCGAAAGATTTTTCGGGAGAGGTGCGAGAAGGTGATCTTCGTGATGAAAACTATCTTTCAAATCTACTGGATGATGTCGATGTCGTGATGAATTGCATGGCATGGAGCTCACTGTGGAAACACAGAAAAAAATCCGAAACACTTTATTATCAGCCCGTTATCAGACTCATCGAACAGTATAAAAAAAGCCATGCGACACGGTTTGTCAATGTGAGCACCACCGCAGCGGCATCACCGACGCATTCGACCGATGCGATGTCAGCCGGTATTCAACGTACGTTCTGGCCACACCTCTGCAACGTAATAAAGATTGAAGATACGCTACGCGATATTGCGACACAGGAGAAATCCGTCATCAATATGCGTCTCGGTATTTTTGCCGGAGAGAACTATAGCCTGGGTGTTTTACCCATCTTGCTGCCGCGATTGAAAACACATCTGGTCCCCTGGGTGAAAGGCGGCAGAACACACCTTGCGATAACCGATGGCCGAGATCTCGGACAGGCGATGGGCCTGGCTGCCCTGACCGAGAACCTTCAGGGTTATCATGCTTTTAATGTCGTCGGTAACAATGTGCCTACCATGCGTGAGGTCATCCATTTTCTCCACACGCAATACGGCTACCCTGAACCACATTTCAGTGTTCCGTTTTTTGCTGCCTATTCATTCGCATGGTTGATGGAGAAGATAGATCCGGTCGTGCCATGGGAGCCGCTCATCGTACGCAGTATCATCCACCTACTCGAAGATACCCACGCCGATAATAAGAAGGCCAGCGCTGTCCTGGGCTACCGACCCGAACATGGCTGGCAGGACGCGATAAGGCTTCAGCTAAAAGAGATGCAGGTACGCCAGCGCAAACCGATGAAGATGGCGAAGGCTATATGAAATAGTTATTGCCGGAGAACCGGTATGCAGGTAGTGTATGAGACATGGTCGCACGTAATAAAACTGAACAGATCAGGCAACACATCATAGAGACTACCGATGACCTGCTCTACCACAAAGGCTTCAACCTGATGTCTTTCAGTGACATCGCTGCAGCCGCCGATGTTCCTCGTGGCAATATTTATTATTATTTTAAAACCAAAGATGAGGTGCTGACCGCAGTGATCGAATATCGCATCGAACAGATGCGAGCCATGCTGGAAACATGGAACGAAGAGATAAAAACACCACTGGAAAGATTAAAACGCTATACCAATATCCCGGTCATAGAACTGGAAGACGTGACACGTTACGGTTGCCCCATGGGCTCGTTGAATACCGAACTGGGAAAATCACAACGCACACTGCAGGCGGTATCTCGAAAACAGTACGATACCTTTCTTACCTGGTTGAAGAAACAGTTCAAAGAACTGGTGCCCGATGGAAATACAAAACATCTCGCCATGCATCTGTTGATGTTAACCCAGGGACTGGCGGTTCTGGCACAGAGTTATCAAGATAAATCACTGGTGCGACGAGAGATTAACTACATCGAAACATGGTTAGATTCACTGGTATAAAGAGTCTGAGGAACCTCTGAATAAGTTGACTGACCTTCTTACACGCGATATTCTGGGTACCTTGCTGGTCTGTCAGCATCCCGCCCGCGGAAAAGGCTGCGCCTAACAGACATCCTGATACATTATTTACGATTTCCTTGTTTCCTGAGGAGCGGGCCCGGGATTATTAATATCAGGGGTATCGTCATGATCGAAAATCTTGCATTACTGCGCGCACAGTTTGCTACGCACCCACCAGAACTATCCAGTATCTTTGATGATGGTGATCCACGAAAACTGGAACACCTCTCGTTAGAGCAACAAAAAAAACGGGCTAAAGAATTATTGTGCGAGTGGCGCAACTCTTCCGATGGAAAACAAAAAGAACTTAAATTAAGCGACGCACAACATGCTATCGCAACCGATCATGGTTTCAAAAACTGGCCTGCGTTCAGAGCACATATTATCGAAGCCCAACTGGCACGTGATGCGATCGACAACGGTGAACCCACTGCATTAGATGCCGGGAAGCGCACGCTGCATATCCGTTGTGGAAATGATATTCAACATACGATGGCAGTGGCCGGTTTTTCCGGTGACTTTTTAGTGTTCCCCGACCCGTATGTGCACGGTCCAGTACCAGAAACAGAGACGCTGGAAGAATTTATCCAGATACGCGCGACCTATATAAGTTCCGATCTGCGCCCACCGTATGACGAAGCCTACAGAGGTCTGACCGAGGACTATACCGAACTCGAAAAGTCTCGGGATTATGAGGCCGTGTATCTATGGTTCGAACACGATTCATACGATCAGTTACTGGTCGCAAAATTACTCGATTTTTATAGC
>DROB01000487.1 GCA_011321985.1 Gammaproteobacteria bacterium
GATTTTCCGCAATGCCTCGATGGTGCGCCTTTATTATTACCGAGCAGTGGCGGTCAGTTGCGTTCAGGGATTGATCGGTGGCTGGATAAGTATCGGTTATACCCACGTGTCGTTGCAGAGTTTGATGATAGTGCATTGATGAAAGTTTTCGGGCAGGAAGATGCGGGTATCTTTATCGCACCTTCGGCTATTGAGGCCGAGGTGGCATCGCAATATGGTGCGACTTGCATCGGTCGGGTCAATGAAGTAAAAGAACGTTTTTATGCTATTTCTGTGGAGCGAAAAATATTGCATCCTGTCGTAGTCGGGATAATGGAGACAGCGCGAGAATCATTGTTTTCAAACAATGAGTAAGAGACGGGTGTATTCGTTTAAACTTGAACGGGTAGTCGTGGTGTAAGTTGAAAGACCGTTATTGTTAATGTCTCTATTGCGGCGATTTTCTTTATTAGAGCCATTGAGCCATGGCCGCCTGTGTTGCTACCTGAAATAATCCAGGATAGGTTTATCCGCGTACCGGTTGTTTTTTATGCTTTGTTGGGCTACAATGTAGCACATAAAAGAGAGGTAATGATTATGGCTGAAAATGCAGTTGTACGTGCTCGTATTAACGAGGCGATAAAAGAAGAGGCTGCAACAGTGCTGGCAACAATGGGTTTAACGGTATCTGATGCGTTTAGATTGATGTTAACGCGGGTTGCTATCGAAAAAACCTTGCCTTTTGAGCCGTTAATTCCAAATAAAGAGACTATCCAGGCAATGCGTGAAGCCCGTAAAGGAAAGCTGGATGCTTTTGACAGTATCGATGATTTGATGGTCGACTTAAATAAGTGAAGTTAGAACGGACTAAAAAATTTAAGCAGGATTACAAACGAGAGGTAAAAGGTCGCCACCGCAAAACCCTCGATGAATCTTTCATTGCCGTGCTTAAGTTACTGCTTGAAAATAAACCGCTATCTGAAAATATAAAGATCATGCTTTAACTGGGGATTGGTCAGATCACCGTGATTGCCATATAAAGCCTGATTTGGTGTTGATTTATCGAAAGCCGAGCAAGAAAGTATTGCAGTTCGTAAGGATGGGTTCTCACAGTGAACTAGGTTTATAGTTGTAGTAATACGTAATGTCTAATAGCTAAAAATTAAGTGCCTATTAAAAAAATAGGTGCTTGATCACTTCATGAAGATTGAATTTCAGTATTTTCAGCTACATCTAATGCATCATCTAGCTCGATACCAAGATATCGAACCGTACTATCTAAATTACTGTGCCCTAATAACAACTGGATAGCCCCAATGTTCTTGGTTTTCTGATAAATCATTGACACTTTGGTACGTCGTATTGAATGTGTAGCATCCTCATAAGGATCTAAACCTATTTCCACTAGCCAGGTTTTTAACAGTCGAGCATATTGTCGAGACGTTATATGATCCGATTTATGAAATCTGCTGGGTATAATGTGTTGCACTTAGTTTACGAATTCGCGAGACCTGAAAAATGCCGCCAACGCCAGCTATGTGTTCGCAGACATGTAATACTAAGTTGTTGACCGTCCGCTTATGGTCGGTAGCTGGCTTTTGCCAGGGGTGGCTTTTAGTAATGTCGGTGATGCCTGTGTGATCAGGTATCTTTTTATTAATAAGGTATTCTTTCATTAAAAATATGTGCCATGACTTTAAATCCAACTCCTGAACTCGTCGATAGTCTTTACTGGATCACTCTGGTGGCTGTCATCGTTTCCTCTGCTTCCGGGGTGTTGATTGCCGGATTCAAAAAATTTGATCTGTTCGGTGTCATCATCATCGCCGTGGCGACAGGGCTTGGTGGTGGTTCACTTCGTGATATGTTGCTGGATAGAGATGTTTTCTGGATTCATGATCAGGTGTTTTTTATCGCATCCTTCGGTGGTGCCATCATTATTTTTATCACCGCGCGGCTGGTGGTTATTTCTCATCGTTTTTTTCTGATACCAGATGCTGCCGGACTGGCCGCATTTGCGATAGCGGGTACACTCGCCTCATTGATGATGGATGTGCCCTGGTTGATCGCCAGTTTTATGGGTGTGATGACCGGGACCATGGGTGGTGTCTTTCGTGACATACTCAGTAATGAGCCACCACTGGTCTTTCATAGTCCGCTGTATGCTACTGTATCCTGGGTGGGATCATTATTGTTTATCGGGTTACTTCATTACGATGTGGATGTAACGCTCTCTGCCATCGTAGCGGGATTAAGTATTTTTATTGCCAGGTTGATCGCTCTCTATTTTGATATCAACCTGCCAAAGTTTCGTTTCAAATCATGATGTGCATCAATACCTGTAATGTTCGTGTTGTTCGGATTAAACCTGGTGAATCCAGGTGCCGATAATGATAATGTTTTAGCGGCTGACTTATCTGTAACAGACTTATTAGCAACTGACCTGGAGAACCATGATAGAAAAATTAAGTAAAGGCTATGAGCGTTTCCGCAATGGTTATTTTCAGCGAAACCGGAAACGACTGGAGCAACTGGCTGATAAACAAACACCGGAAATCGCGATGATATCGTGCTGTGATTCACGTGTTGACCCCGGTATCTTATTCGATGTCGAACCCGGTGATATTTTTGTTATCCGCAATGTGGCTAACCTGGTGCCGCCTTTTGAGACGAAAGGTGATTATCACGGTACCAGTGCCGCACTGCAGTTTGCGGTTACCTGTCTACAGGTGAGACAGGTC
Source organism: Gammaproteobacteria bacterium (assembly GCA_011321985.1). Classification (GTDB taxonomy): domain Bacteria; phylum Pseudomonadota; class Gammaproteobacteria; order SZUA-229; family SZUA-229. The sequence goes on from DROB01000487.1 coordinate 2,721, forward strand.
ATGGTGCTGGGCCATGCTAATTGTGGTGGTATCCGTACGCTGATGGAGAGCGATGACACCATCCAGGTTGACGGTTTTATCGATAGCTGGATGAATCTGGCGGCGGCAGCAAAAAAAGAGGTTCTGGCACGCGATGATCTCGACACTCAGGAGCAACGTATCGATGCTTGTGAAAAGACGGCAGTGGGTCATTCATTGAGTAATCTCATGACATACCCCTGGATACGTGAACGTGTCGACACGGGGAGTCTGAATCTCGTGGGCTGTTATTATGATCTGCGAAACGGCGAGCTCATCGTGCTCGATGAAATAAATAAAGCCTGAGTTGTAGTGTCAGCTGTTGCCCTTGAGTATTTTTGTGGTAGCGTATTGATGCGGTACGCGTGTGCAGTGTCGATGCTTGTCTATTTTCCGGTCAGTCCATTTTTTATAGCATAACTGGTGATGCCGCTCGCGCTGTGCAGGTTCAGTTTTTTCATCATATTAGAGCGGTGCTTCTCGACGGTCTTCAGGCTGATCGACAGATACTCTGCAACATCTTTATTTCTATAACCCTCGGCGATAAGCTTCATGACTTCACGTTCCCGTGTGGTCAACAGATCGATGCTGGAGGAAAGCTTTTCCTTGCTGGGGTCGGCTAAATAGCCCATGACGACTTCGTTGCAGATGCCGGGGCTTAAATGGGTTTTGCCTGACAGTATGTTATTGATAGCACTGATTAATTCATCACTGGTATCATCTTTTAGCACGTAACCATTGGCACCCGCTTTCAGTGCAGCGTGAACGTATTCTTCTGTTTTGTGAACCGTGAGTACCAGTATTTTTATGTCGGGGTAGCGGCTCCTGATGCGCTGGATGGCTTCAGTACCGTTGGTCTTTGGCATGGACAGGTCACTGAGGAGTAAATCCGGTTTTAGCTCTCCCGCACAACGTATGGCATCTTTGCCGTTATCGACTTCTCCCACCACTTCAAAATCAGGCATCATATCTAGCAGTGAGCGTATTCCGGCTCTAAGAATAGTATGGTCATCAGCGATGAGTATTCGAGCGGGTGCTTTCATGGTGGTTTTCTCTGGTTTTAATATAAATCTCTGTCAGAAATAATAGCTGATTAATTTATCTTACTATATCTAGCATGAGTCCAGAAATAAATAAACAGTATATGGTCATGCCATTTACGGATACAGGTAGGTGTACGTCGAAATCAGGGTTTTACTTTATATATTAAATAGTTTTTTTATAGAAGAATGAATATTAATGAGAGTTGGAATAGAAAATAGTCCTCATCGTTGTGTATGTGTTGATTGCATACATAACGCTATTCGTTGCAAGAAGCAAACTTTTCTCACATAGGAACGAGCTCAGAGGAATGCCCTCGTGTTTCCCCCAGGGAGGTGTTCGTCTGGATCGGGGTTCAAACAGCAGTATAGAGAATAATAAAAATATGCTTAAAACATTACTTGTCGAAGACAATTTGAATTACCGTGATGTACTGAAAAGTGCCCTTTTAAATGAATTTATCGATCTGGATACGAGGGAAGCGGCCAATGAAGATGAAGCGCTGGATATCGTCGATACTTATAATCCCGATCTGATCTTTATGGACATCGATCTGGACAGCGGCACAAACGGGCTTGATCTCACCAGAAAAATCAAGGTGGAACACCCTGGTATCGTCGTTGTCATCCTGAGCCAGCATGATATCTCGGAGTATCGCTCGATCGCACAGAAGAGCGGTGCAGATTTTTATTTTTCCAAGAGCACTTCACTGGAAAGTATATTCGATTATGTGAGTACGGTTATTGATAATAAGAGCTCGCCGCACTGAACCGAAATCACAAGTTGTACATAAGACCAGCGAAAACTGTGGCTGGTTTTGATAAGACTTTGCCAGGCTTGTCTGCAGGCCCGATTATGGCATCTACCATTTGTCTTTACCCCTCATCAACAGGCCGGTCCGGTAACGGTTATCGTGTTCCACGTTTAAAATGAAAAATATCGCTGGTTGCCCGGAATCGCTGGGGAAATA
>DROB01000488.1 GCA_011321985.1 Gammaproteobacteria bacterium
AAAAAACACAATCAAAACAGAAACTGGATGATGTCGTGGCTCAGGCCAGACGTGACAGTGAACAGCGTGGGCACGGTTATCGTGAACAGGCACTAAAATTATACCCCTGGATCTGTGGCCGTTGCAGCCGTGAGTTTGATCGTAGTAATCTGTCGGAATTAACCGTGCATCATAAAAATCATGATCATGATTTTAATCCTTCCGATGGTAGTAACTGGGAGCTACTGTGCCTGTACTGTCATGACAATGAGCATCAGCGGCAGACCGAGGCATTGGCTAGCAGAGGGATAGCATTAGATGGTGCAAAAGCACCGAATGCGACCTTTAATCCTTTTGCAGACTTGAAGGATATGATGGATAAAAAATAGCTGAGGTATCGCTGATCAAGAAAAATGGATGGTGATGCTGTCCCGTTAGCCGATGCTTGCAATTTTGGCGGAAGGTATAATATCGTGTGATCGATACTTTTGTATGAAAAGGTTTGATGATGGAAACAATTGACGTAATAGCATTAACTCTGGGTGTCGCCTGGGCATCAGGTATCAACCTGTATGCTGCCATTTTAGTATTAGGCTTAATGGGAGCAGGCGGTTATACGCAACTACCTGAAACGCTCACAGTATTACAGGACCCTCTGGTGCTGATGGCGGCGGGCATCATGTATTTCGTCGAGTTCTTCGCGGATAAAATTCCGGGTGTCGATACCGGCTGGGATGCGATTCATACCTTCATACGGATACCGGCGGGTGCTATGTTGGCCGTGGGTGCGGCACAGGGACTGGAGATAAATCAGGCGGCAGAGCTCGCTGCTGCATTGCTTGGTGGTAGCCTTGCCGCTACCTCTCATCTGACCAAGGCCAGTACCCGTGTGGTGCTAAATGCTTCACCCGAGCCAGTGACAAACTGGACCGCTTCATTCGCAGAAGATCTGGCGGTCATCGGAGGGCTTTGGACGGCGTTAAATTACCCGATCGCCTTCATCGCATTTATCATCCTGTTTGTGCTGTTAGCTATCTGGTTATTGCCAAAGTTATGGCGTGCGATCAAAAGTATTATTTCGACGCTTCGTGGCTGGTTTGGCGGCAGGCCTGATCCTGCGGATGAAGAGAGTACGTCAGACGGCATCATCGAAAATCTGATCGAAGCAAAGGCCGAAGAAAAAAAATTAAACGATCGGTAGACTGTTTTTTGCTTCACAGGAGCGTTTTACGAGCGGCGATCAGCTGCACAGAAAAGTACGCTCCTTTCATGTTACCCATAAACTCGTGTGGGCATTATCTCTCTTAAACTTTGTGACCAGTTCAAGAGGTGTTCGCCCGAAGCCAGTGTTGGCTGTACCATGGAATCTTTGAGTGGTGTTAAGTCTGTGGTCGGAATTTTCACCATCGCCGGCCTGTCGGCAAAACTGATAACAAAGTATTTTTTGTCGAGTGTCAGACATATCCCGCGCGGGTTCTCCATGCCGAAAGCTTTGATGATCTTGTTATTTTTTATCGACCAGAAGGTGATCAGGTTAGCATCAGGGTGAGTGATAGCGGCGACATCACGTTGCTGGTCTACAGCGATACCGAGTGCTTCACCGGTCATCCGTTGTATGACGAGTTCGGGTTCGGTCATGGTGGTAATCTTATCGCCGTGTCTCCTGATGCTCACACCTCCTTTGTCGTCTTCTTTTTCAGCTACCGGAGCTGAAGCGATGACGATATTCCCGTTTTCTGTTTTCGTGAAATGTCCACAGTCCAGGTTTTTATTTTTCAGCGATATGCGTTCAGTTAACTTTTCTGTCGCAAGATCAATCGCTATCAGTGAGGGTTGATGAAAGCTGGATTCCGACTTTCCCGTGTTGCTTATCAACAGGATATTATCGTCAGTTATCTGACAGTCATGTGGTTTTAACCCGAGAGAGGGGAAGGTGGTGATGCGCTGAAAAGTTTTTCCATCGCGGATGACGACGCTTCCCTGAATCTTGTCGCCGGCACTCTCTACGGTGTAAAGTTTTTTACCCTCTTTACTGAAGCAGGCGTGACCTGAAAACAGGTGGTCATTTTCTGTGTGGAAGAGTCGCGTTACCTCCTGTGTCTGCAGGTTGACCTCGCAGGCGTTGCCAGCATTTTTTTTGAAACATAAAACCCGGTATTTATCGCCTGGGTCGATAATGATTTCATGAGGAAGAAAAGGTGTCTCGATCAGCCTTTTTTCCTGTCGTGCGAGATTCAGCACGATTAACGCATCTTGCGTTTCAGTGCCATCAGAAACGCTGCCACCCGAGAGCAATATGTCTTCATCAGGGTTGAAAAATTGTTTATGTGTACATGCGAGAAGGGCATTACCTGTCAGACTGACTGAGAGTGCTTTTAGAAAATTTCGACGATTTAATGGCATGGCTCGATATACTGTGAGAGTGGTACGTAGTCGGTATAGCTTACAAAATATAGCGATGGCCTGCTTATCGATTTTACTGATGCCATCATCGTATTTTTAGTAGTATAACTCGACACGTTTTTGTGCAAAGCTCCTCCTGGCACAATATGGTTTAATGCGATAGCGTTTGCTAGAGGATATGTAATGCAGTCAGGCCCTAGAGAAATAATAACACCGTTCCGTCCCATCCCTCTGGATATCCCAGAAGGTATGGCGAATAACGAGTTTTTTAATAGTACCGAGAACTTGAATGATCTCGAGCATAATAATGGTTTATTGAAAAACCCGGAAGACCTGTTGCTCTACCGTAAGGCCCTGGGCCATACCAACGAATTCGATACTTCTATCATCTACAACACGTCTAAATCGATACTGGATCCGCTGGGTCGGCCCGTGCGACGTACTCAGGTGCCGGAAGTTACCAAAAAAGCCTGGAATCGGATGAATCAGATCGTTATCGATTATATGGTAGAGAAGTACCCTGATCCTGATGAGGCTCTTATACTCGCTGGGGAGGCGAGCCTGGATGCTACATGGCCGCTGACATCTCCCGGTGTCCCAAGCATCCGGATGTTGCATAACCATTTCATGGTGTTCGATAAACAGATGTTACATAACGCGCCTTTTGCCGATGAGGATAACCCCAACCTGACCGATGGTGGTCAAAATAGCCTGTTCCAGGCCTATATGCGTGATGTCTACAGCGACTTCTTTGCATCACTGGATCTTGATATATTGATGCAGACCAGCAAGGATTCGTCGAAGATCAAATTGACCGGTTATCCACAGGGGTTGCCGAGCTGGAAGGTCCGTGGTGGTGTCGATGCACTGAAAGATATCAGGTTCTGGATGGAATATGATCTGATATTAAAAGGTTTTATCGATTTCTACCGGGCTTTTTTCACACAGGTCTCGACACGCAATGCGCCGGTTCCCGAAGGAGCTTATTTCCCTGATCAGATCGAGAGCATCCTGTTATTTAATAACTGCTTCATGAGTTCGGCCAGGCAGGTGAGGGAACAGTGTGTGACGGATGCGAAATATGCCAATGCGATACGTTGGCAACCCGCATTTAAGCAGCTGATTTACAGGAATGATGAAGGTGACCTTATCGTGACTATCAGTCAGAATTCGATCGGTAACGCGATCACCGAATTATTGGGTGTGGTGGTCAAACGTGTCCCCGATGCTGAAGCCTATGAGAGGGTTGAACCGGCACTTGTCGAGCGTTTGCTTGAAGTGCGTGAACGCCTGATAAAGGCCGATCTCGGTGATGGCATAAAAACACCTTACTGGTCGGCCTGATCATCAGTGACTTCATCTTGCTGTCACGCCGGTGTACAGGCATGACGGTGAGTCGATATTTGATCAGCTATACTCCATAGACGCATGAATACTTCAAAACAGAAATGGCTCAGTGGTTACGGTTGTGAGGATGTCGATCCTCGTGGCTTTGTGAGCCTGATGGATCTGTATGAGAACAACTACATGCGCCTGCGTCGCCTGGTCCCTGATCTGTCAAAATTACCGGATTCCTCAGTGTCGCGTCTGCCAGGGTGTTTAAGTCTGCATCTGTCCATCCTTGATCGTACCCGGTTTACGACAACATTAAGCCTGACTTATTACTTTGAGGAGAAGGATCGACGTGTTTCTGAACCGGCACTAACCGTGCGTGTCTACCATGATGCGAATCAGCTAGAAGTACTTACCGGCCACCTCCAGCACGGTCGTCAGCAATATGACCATATCCCTGAAAAAGCGATAAAAATAAAATGGAAGTTAAACCGTTTTTTATATAAATGGCTGGGTTACTGTCTTTATCTTGGACACCATTTTCCGGTTTCAGAAATACCTGATAGATCCGAGAAAAAGTTGCCTGATAACCTGGTTGACATCATCGGTCGGATCACCCCTAAAGACGCATAAATAAATCCCGTATAAAGGTGCGGGTAACGGCGGTCTGTGTTAATATCCAGTGCTTTATAAGACGCATCTCAATGCGCTATTTTTTTGGGTTTCAACAGGCGGATAAATGGCCTGAAAAACGCAGCAATGGAATATGAAACACGCCTCTAAATGACAGAATTTGCAAAAGAAATATCTCCGGTAAATCTCGAAGACGAAATGCGTCAATCCTATCTGGATTACGCCATGAGCGTCATCGTAGGACGTGCCTTACCCGACGTTCGTGATGGCCTCAAACCGGTGCACCGTCGTGTGTTATATGCGATGAGCGTCCTGGGTAATGACTACAACAAACCCTATAAAAAATCAGCACGCGTAGTCGGTGATGTCATCGGTAAGTATCATCCTCACGGTGACACGGCCGTGTACGATACTATCGTTCGTATGGCACAACCTTTTTCATTGCGTTACATGCTGGTTGATGGTCAGGGTAACTTTGGTTCGGTCGATGGTGATGCACCTGCTGCGATGCGTTACACCGAAGTCCGCATGTCAAAGATCGCCCATGAGCTTCTTGCTGATCTGGACAAGGAAACCGTCGATTTTGCAGACAACTATGATGGTTCTGAATCAGAGCCTGTGGTCATGCCGACGCGTGTGCCTAACATGCTGGTCAATGGTTCTACGGGTATCGCTGTGGGCATGGCGACCAACATGCCGCCACATAACCTGGGTGAGGTCATCGGTGCCTGTCTGGCATTGATCGAAAATCCGGAATTATCCATCGATGAGTTGATGGAGCATATCCCGGCCCCTGATCTGCCGACAGCTGCTTTTATCAACGGCGTAAAAGGCATCCGTCAGGCGTATAAGACCGGGCGGGGTCGTATGATCATGCGGTCTCGTACCGAGGTCGTCGAAGATAAGAAAGGCAAGCAATCGATCATCGTTACCGAGCTGCCGTATCAGGTCAATAAAGCACGTTTGATCGAGCGCATCGCCGAGCTGGTCAAAGAAAAGCGTATCGAAGGTATCTCTGCACTGCGTGATGAATCGGATAAAGACGGTATGCGTATCGTCATCGAGATAAAACGCGGCGAGGTTGCCGATGTGTTGCTGAATAACCTGTTCTCACAGACATCGATGCAGTGTTCGTTCGGTATCAATATGGTGGCGTTGGTCGAAGGCCAGCCGCAATTATTGAACCTGAAACAGATTCTGGATGCATTCCTGCGTCATCGTCGTGAAGTCGTCACCCGACGCACCATTTATGAACTGCGTAAAGCACGAGCGCGGGCGCATGTGTTAGAAGGTCTTGCGGTTGCTCTGGCAAATATCGATGAAGTTATCGAGTTAATCAAAAACTCGGCCAATCCCGCCGAAGCTAAAGCAGGACTGCTGGGCAGGGTCTGGCCGGCAGGCGTGGTCAATGAGATGGTCACACGCGCCATAGAAGGCGCAGATCTAAGCGCTTCACGCCCGGATAACCTGGATCCGCGATTTGGTTTAAAAGAAGATGGCTATCACCTTTCAGAGGTGCAGGCACAGGCCATCCTGGATCTGAAACTACATCGATTGACTGGCCTTGAGCAAGATAAAATTGTTAATGAATTCCAGCAGATACTGGACGTTATTAAAGAACTGATAGAGATACTCTCCAACCCGGAACGCCTGCTCGAAGTAATCAGGGAAGAGCTGGAAGAAATCCGTGATAACTATGCGGATGCACGTCGCAGTGAGATCATGCAGGATGAACTCGATTTCAATATGGAAGATCTCATCACCGAAGAAGACGTGGTGGTGACCTTCTCGCACGAAGGTTATGCGAAATCACAACAGCTGGATGTGTATAACACGCAACGCCGGGGCGGTCGGGGTAAATCGGCTACCTCGATGAAAACAGAAGATTTTATCGACAAGTTATTCGTCGCAAATACACACGACACCCTGTTGTGTTTTTCCAGCTGTGGCAAAGTGTACTGGCTAAAAGTCTATCAATTGCCGATGGCGGGCCGCGGTTCTCGTGGCAAGCCGATTATCAATCTGCTGCCTCTGGAAGAAGGCGAGCGTATCAATGCGGTGTTACCGATACGTGAATATGACGAAGATCGCTATGTCTTTATGGCTACCAGCTCGGGCACCGTCAAGAAGACTGCGCTGTCTAATTTTTCTCGCCCAAGGGCATCCGGTATCAAGGCGATAGAATTTCGTGATGATGACAAACTGGTCGATGTTGTTATCACCGATGGTGGTGACCACATCATGCTGCTGGCTGATTCGGGTAAGTCGGTTCGTTTCTCCGAGACCGATGTTCGCTCCATGGGGCGTACTGCGGGTGGTGTTCGTGGTATCCGTATCGCCGAAGATCAGGAAGTGATCGCGATGATAAAAGTGGAAGAAGGTGGTTCAATCCTGACTTCGACCGAGAATGGCTATGGTAAACGAACCAATGTCGATGATTATCCGCTAAAGGGACGTGGTGGTCAGGGCGTGATTTCGATTAAAACCAATGAACGTAATGGTAAGATTGTCGGTGCAGTTCAGGTTCAGACGGATGACGATTTCATGATGATAACGGACAACGGTACACTGGTTCGTATAGCGGTTAACGATGTTAGTGAGATGGGACGTAACACTCAGGGTGTGCGGTTGATCCGCTTGACTAAAGGTGAAAAACTGGTCGAGATCGAAAAGATAGAAGTGCTTGGCGGAGAAGGAGCGAAGGAAGGCGATAGCGACGATGATGTGTTACCACCTGAAGAATAAGTTAGCGATACCCAGGGCGAAATTCATTCTACAAAAGCCTGGCTAAGAAACAGATAAAATATATAATAAAGCAACTATTATTCAATAAGTTAATGATGAATATTAATCTAATTTATAACCTGATTTAAGGTATCCAGAAAGAAAAGACATTATGAGCAGAGTATATAATTTCAGCGCCGGTCCGGCCGCACTCCCATTAGACGTTTTAGAACAGGCACAGGCAGAGATGCTGGACTGGAATGGATCAGGCATGTCTGTCATGGAGATGAGTCATCGTGGTAAAGACTATATGTCGATTGCCGCAAAAGCCGAGGCAGATCTGCGTCAGTTGATGTCTATTCCGGACAATTACAGGGTCCTGTTCCTGCAGGGCGGTGCCAGTAGCCAGTTTGCCATGGTGCCGATAAATTTACTTAACGGTAAGAAGTCAGCAGATTATATTCTGACCGGCCAGTGGTCTAAAAAAGCCGTAGCGGAAGCCCGGCGCTACTGCGAGGTTAATCTGATTGCTGATACCAGTGACAGCAAGTTCACCACCGTACCGGAAGCAGCAAGCCTTGAATTTAATCCGGATGCGGCTTATGTGCATTACACACC
>DROB01000489.1 GCA_011321985.1 Gammaproteobacteria bacterium
AACGCCCATGGACCATGAAAATGTTTCGCTACTTCAGCCAGTCCTTCGTGGTGCTCGGCGATATACACCGCACTACCAAAGTAATCGCCAAACAGCATATCACCGATGGTGAAACCACCGATGAAAACAGACGGTATCGCCAATGCAACCAGTGGCACCCACACTACCCATCTCGGCTCATGCAGGTGTTCTTTAGTGTGCTTATCCATACGTTCTTCACCATGGAACACCAGGAAGAACATACGGAATGAATAGAACGCAGTGATGAACACACCGGACAGTACAGCCATATAAGCAAACTCGTGGCCCGGTATATTTGAATGATGCACCGCTTCGATAATGGCGTCCTTGGAGAAGAAACCAGAGAACCCGGGGAAACCGATCAAGGCCAGCGAGCCGACCAGTGAAGTCCAGTAAGTGATCGGCAGATATTTTTTCAGGCCACCCATCTTGCGCATGTCCTGTTCATGATGCATGGCGATGATCACCGCACCCGCCGCCAGGAATAGCAGAGCTTTGAAGAATGCGTGCGTCATCAGATGGAACACCGCAGCCGAATAGGCAGAGGCTCCCAACGCCACCGTCATGTAACCCAGTTGAGACAGGGTCGAATAAGCTACCACACGTTTGATATCGTTCTGCACGATACCGATCAACCCCATGAGGAAGGCAGTCAGTGCACCGATGACGATGATAAAACTTAAGGCCGTATCAGATAATTCGAACAATGGCGACATACGTGTCACCATGAAGATACCGGCCGTCACCATGGTTGCCGCATGGATCAGCGCTGAGATCGGGGTCGGGCCTTCCATCGAATCGGGCAACCAGACATGCAGCGGCATCTGTGCCGATTTACCCATGGCGCCGATGAATAACAGGATACAGATCACGCTGACCACATTCCACTCAGTACCGGAAAACACGCTCATGGTCTGCTGCGACATCGCATCAGCCTTCGCGAATACTTCGTAATAATCCAGGCTACCGGAATACATCACTACCGCAGCGATACCCAGGATAAAACCAAAGTCACCGACACGGTTGACTAAAAAAGCCTTCAGATTCGCATAGACCGCTGTCGGACGTACCGACCAGAAACCAATCAGTAAGTAAGACACCAGCCCCACCGCTTCCCAGCCGAAGAACAGCTGCATGAAGTTGTTAGACATCACCAGCATCAGCATGGAAAAAGTAAACAGCGAGATATAGCTGAAAAAACGCTGGTATGAATTAGTTCCAGCCAGACTTTCTTTCGGCCAGTTGTGCAGATCATCCTCCATATAACCGATGGTATACACGTGTACCATCAGCGAGACACCAGTGACTACCGACATCATCATCACGGTCAGGTTATCGATCAGGAAACCGACTTCGAAACGGATACCGTCAGACACCATCCATTCATAGACCGAATGATTATAGGCCGGTGCTCCATCGAACACGTGGTGACTGAGCGCGATCAGGGACAGAACGAACGATGTACCTACACCTAATATGGTGATGGTATGTGCACCTTTACGGCCTATCTGCGCACCGAAGAAACCAGCAACGATGGCACCAAAAAGTGACGCTAACGGTATAGCTAAATAGAGACTGTGCATATTCGTGACCATCAGCCTTATCCTTTTAGTGCGTCGAGTTCTTCGACATCAATGGTTCGCCGGCTACGGAACAGGGTGACGAGTATCGCCAGACCGATAGCCGCTTCTGCCGCAGCCACGGTCAGGATAAAGAATACAAATACCTGCCCTGCTGAATCATTCAGGTAATGCGAAAACGCGACAAAATTAATGTTTGCCGCAAGCAGCATCAATTCGATACACATCAACAACACCACGATATTCTTTCTGTTAAGAAAGATGCCCGCCACACTGATAGCGAACAGGATTGCGCCCAGAGTCAGGTAACTGGTTAAACCGATCATTTCAGTACCTCTGCATCTGAGTCAATAATTTTAAGACGGTCATCACGTTTCACCTTGATCTGCTTGCCCGGTGTCTGATATTTTGTGGTGGGTCGTCTACGCAAGGTCAGAGAGATGGCAGCGATGATCGCCAC
>DROB01000490.1 GCA_011321985.1 Gammaproteobacteria bacterium
AACATCGGGATCACGTAAACAAGCTTGTGCAAGGTCAACCACCTTTTCTTCAGACGACGTTGCATGGAATTTGTCGACGTGATAGCCAGTGGCAATAACAATAGTAACGAGACAAAGCCGATAGTTATAAAAGGCCGTTTAGGTATGTCGATGAGGATCTCTGCCCAGTCAAAAAACTGGTCCAGCCAGATGTAGGTAATGAAATGCAGGATCGCATAAAAGAAAGCATACAATCCCAGCATACGCCGAAGTTTTATTATCCATAGCACTTTCGTCAATCGTCGTATCGGGGTAACGCTCAGCGTTATCAGTAAAAAACGCAAAGCCCACTGCCCGGTTTCATGCGTTAACGTCTCGACCGGATTAACACCCAGCCCATCATTTATCGCACCGACGACCAATAGAATAAAAGGCAGCAAACACAACATGAATACCACAGGTTTTACGATAAAGGTCACCTGTTTATTCGAAATATTTTTCATAGGGAAGCACAGCGGGTTTGTAGGAGCGGAATTTATTCCGCGATGCAAGTCTCATAGATTTAACCAAAAGCCAGATAACAGGTGTTCAGGATGAACATTGATACAGACTAGATTATCGATGTCTACATGTACAACAGACTAAAAATATTTTTTCAGGTCCATACCATTATAAAGGTGCGCGACCTGTTCACCATAACCATTAAACATCTGCGTTTCACGTTTGGGTTTCCAGAAAGCTTCACCGATCACCCTCTCCTTTTTCTGGCTCCAGCGTGGATGATCGACAGTCGGGTTAACATTGGAGTAAAAACCGTATTCAGTCGGGCCTGTCTTATTCCAGGTCGTCTGGGGTTGTGTTTCGGTAAAACGTATTTTGACGATGGATTTGATGCTCTTAAAACCATATTTCCACGGCACGACTAATCGTATAGGTGCACCATTTTGGTTTGGTAGTGCTTCTCCATACAGCCCCACCGCCATTATAGGTAATTCATTCATCGCTTCATCGATACGCAGACCTTCGACATAAGGCCAGTGAAGGACACGGCGTTTCTGGCCTGGCATTCTGGATTTATCCAGCAAGGTGGTAAATTCGACATATTTTGCTTTCGAATTTGGCTCGAATTTTTTTAGCATATCTGCAAGTGAAAAACCGACCCACGGTATCACCATCGACCAGCCTTCGACACAACGCAGACGATAGATACGTTCTTCCAGTGCACCGGGGGTAATAAAATCTTCCAGATCAAAAACACCCGGTTTATCACACTCACCTTCTACCGTTATGGTCCAGGGTGCAGGATTAAACTCTGTTGCATTTTTATGTGGATCTTTTTTACCGGTACCAAACTCATAAAAATTGTTATAGGTCGTAATGTCTTCAAAACTGTTTATCTTGTCAGAGGTATTGTATGGGCTCTGTTTCAATTCAGGCCATCGCCTGGCCCAGGCCGGGAGCATAGCATCGGCGGCCAGCAATAAACCGGTGGCGGCGGTTCGTTGCATGAATCTCCGCCGATCCATATAGATGGACTTTGGCGTAATTTCGGATGGCTGGATATCTTCAGGTTTTTTTATGATAATTGACATGCGGGTTCTGACTGGTTGTTTAAAAAGAAGTTCATCCTAAATGATTACATCTCATCAGACAGACGAGTGTCAGTTCGAATGTGTGTGATGATAATGGGTATAGACCTGTATTGACTGGGGGTCAAACCTTTATCGCGGAATAAATTCCGCTCCTACAGGGACAGGGAGTACTTGTAGGAACAGAATTTACGCTATGATGTCGCTGTAATCTTACCCTACCCAGACACGCGCGTTGCGGAACATCCGCATCCACGGTGAGTCTTCTTGCCATTCGTCAGGATGCCATGAATGTTGGACACTGCGGAAGACACGTTCAGGATGCGGCATCATGATCGTGGCACGACCATCATCACTGCAGAAGCCGGTCAGCCCCTCGGGAGAGCCATTGGGGTTAAGTGGATAAATTTCTGTCGCCTGTACATCGTGATCGACATAACGCAGGATCGATCGAACATCCTGTCGCTGTTCGTCGTTTCGATATTCAGC
>DROB01000491.1 GCA_011321985.1 Gammaproteobacteria bacterium
AGGCCACATCTTGAAGAACAGTTCGTCATCAGACTCTGGCGGCATCGGAATATTCAGTTTTGTACCTGCGGCATCACCACTGCCTGTCTCATCGATGGCACCGGTACCGGGATACAGGAATCGCCCGTCTTCATGCATGTCGGCAAAAATCAGTCGTGGATCGTCTTCAAAACTGTAGAACACCCCGTCACCATGATGGGCATCGATATCAACGTAAGCGACACGTTGCAGACCATATCTCTGAAACAAGGTTTCGATCGCGATGCCGCAATCGTTGATCACACAGAAACCGGCAGCTGTATTTCGTCGTGCATGATGCAGTCCAGCGATAGGAATAAAAGCGGTTTTATAATGAGCCTTCATCAACTGATCGATGGCATCGATCACACTTCCTGCAATGTAGCAGACGGCCTCATACATGCCGATGAAGGCGGGGGTGTCACCGTCGTCGAGAAAGCCGACACCAAATTTTGACTGTTCGATCACTTTTTGAATGTATTCGTGGTTGTGAAAGCACTCCAGACTCCGCTGATCTGTTCTTACTGCCTCAAGGATATCTACCTTCTGATCCAGTGCCTGATCGTGAAATGCCTGTGCGAACACGTGGTGGCGTTGTGGCCCGAACGGGTGCTCATTACCGAAGCCGTAAGCGGCAAGTTTGTCGGATAAATATACACAGCAGGTGTTCGTACTCATCGGCCAATATTCCTGTTTTCTTTGATATGGTTGTATTGTAATGATTTTTATAGAGTTTTCAGGTAAAAGATCCTATGTCAGTAGCGATTCTTCAGAATGGTATGTTTTTTGCATCGTTCAGAACAGTGTTTAAAATTGGCTAGTATTTAACATAATTTTTGTGATGCGTACTGTATTGTCCAGTAAGGCAGGGGGGGGCACACCTGTAAACCGAGACACTAAACTGGAGGATGTAGTCGTGATTGATAATGGTAGTGATAACAAGTTACAGAATAATGTGACTCGGACCGTCGGGGTTAATGCCTTACGAAGGATTCGGTCTTTGATCGAAGACGATAAAAAGCAGACGATACTTAACAGGAGAAGGGCTATTTTCCTGCTGGTGTTACTGGTTGTTTTATTTGCCAGCCTGATGTTCTACATCATTAACCGGTCACCCCTGGAGAGAGGGTATAATGCGGGTTTGCCCGGAGTGGGTGCCCCGGTTGAATTCCCGATAATGAAAAGATTCTATTTGATTTAAGAGATGAATGGTTGTCATGATTAATTTTTCCCTATATAGCAGACAGCTTCTGTTATTTTCTGTGATATTACTTACAGGTGTCGATGTGGGCGCACAGGAGATAATTCAGAGTAAGCTTAACGCAGCAGGTTTTCGTTATTCGGTGAACAGTGCAGTGCCCGTTATCGACTATCAGCAGAATATTCATATGCTGTCAGCGGTGAACGACCGGCCTTCCGTCAAGGTTTATGGTAATGGCAGAGTTGTGGTGCACTATCCGGTGTATATGAAAAAGTCAGGCGACTATGAGATGCAACTGAGCAAAAAAGAACTGGTCGCGATGATCCGCAGTATGTCGAACGAAGGACTGATGGATTTTGATGAGAAGAAAGCCAAAGCGAGCTGCCGACTTGTTGCAAATAATGCAAAGGCAAAGGGGCAGTATTCTGCCGTTTCTGATGTGCTGGAAACCGTGGTTGATATCAAGCTGGATGAATACCAGAAAAATGTGCTGTCGAAAAAAATCACCGGTTTTTCTAAACGGTTCAAATGGGACAACCTGGAGCAGGATGTGGTGCGTTTTAATAATGTCAGGGAACTCGTCCAGGTGAATCGGTTTGTCAGCTATCTGAACGATATGATGTCGGATACCAGGCTGGTTAAAAAGGTGCCCAGATGATCAGTATGAATGTGGTGCGCAGGTATGTGATGGTGGCTTTTTTATCACTGGTCTCAGAGAATGTTATTGCCGGTACCTATCTTTTTGCCAGTGAAGTCAATGGGGTTGATCTGGTTACGCATCCCAATACTTACACCGGTACTGAAAATATCGTTACGGTGAGAGTGTGTATCGCACCCACCAGCCCGAATGCAGCACAGATGGAATATGCGGTGCAGAATAATATTGCTGCCTATAACCAGCTGCTGCCGACTACAGGTAACGTACGATTGGGTACAAACAATAATGTGCCTGCGAATGCGATAGATTTCGAATCGGTTGCGCTGCATGAACTGGGGCATTGTCTGGGCATGGCGCATGTTAATGCGGCGAGTGAATCAGGTCAGACCGGCAATAATCAAAATTATACCAGGGCCACCGATGGTGTTGATAATATATTAAACCTGAATCCCGGTGCTGATGGTGTAATCGGTTCCAGTGATGATATCCGGGGTGATGATGACAATCTATTCTGGTTCAGGCGTACCAATAACGATCCCTTTACTATCGATGCTGTTGTCGATTCAACGACCTATTCGCGTAATCTGGCTGATTTACCTGCCGGTCATACCTTTGCTGCAAACCCTGATCGTGCTGTTTCGACGTTGCTCGGCCATCCGTTGACTGAGGCAGCTATGCAGCAGGGCACCTTTTTTGACGAAGCGCAGCGTACTCTGGGCCACGATGATGTTGCAACCTTGCGTTATGCCGAGAGTGGTATCAACGAACTGGAAAATGATCCGGGTAATCCGAATGTGACAGATAATTACAGCATCGTGCTGGAATACGGTGGCATCAGCACCACTAATTGTGATGTCAGTATGAGTTTCACAGCGACTACTGGTCTGGCATTCTGTGGTGTCGGTGGTGCAGGTATCGCGCCCGGTCATGTGCGTATCACCACCGCGAGTATCGAATTTGGCCAGGCCTTCAACTGGTTTTTTAATGCACCAAATTCTGCACCGGTGCTGAACATGATCGGTGACCTTAATCTGACTGAAGCGGGAAATCTGCAGGTTGCTCTCACTGCGACAGATGTCGATATCAATACATTATCGTTCAGTGTTACAGGCCTGCCTGCCTTTGCCAGTTTTGTCGATAATGGTGACGGTACAGCCACCTTGACACTGGCCCCCGTGCTCGGTGATGCCGCATCGTATCCGATGACGGTGACCGTGTCGGATAATGGTGAACCGGTGCTGACGGCAAATGAAAACTTTACTGTCAGTGTGGCGGCACTGGACAGTGATGGTGATGGCCTCAGTGATTTTGATGAGATCAATATCTATGGCACATTGCCAGACAATCCCGATACCGATGGTGATTTCATCAATGACGGTATCGAGGTGAGCAATGGTGGTAATCCTCTCGATCCACTGGTATGGCCAAATTTAGCGGATGGTGATATCGCACCACTGGGTGCTCCCGATGGCCTGATCAACGCAGCCGATTATCTGTTGGCACAACGCATCGTATTAGGTGATCTGACGGCGACATCGCTGGAACTGGCACATAGTGATCTGTACCCGGTAGCCGCTCCCGACGGTGTGATCGATATCTCTGATCTGATCCTGTTGTTGCCGCTGGTCCAGCAATAAGCTACCTTTTTTAGAGGAGTCATGCATCAAGGAGACTCTAATTGATTCGTGGAAGGGTCAATCAGAGCTTTCCTGAAAATGTGCGATAAGCGTCAGTATGGTATCTGCATCCTGCCGCACTAAAAAATGTGAGGTGGGTGTGGTATAGGTAGACGATTTGCCCTGCAGTGCGGGAACATTGTTCATGTTCTGGCTGTATCCAGGAACATAATAATCACCGGTATTGCCATCGTTATTTAAGCGGATAACAGAAGCGTAATCGATGTTGGGGTGTGGCTGGCTATTTAGCCAGTAAAGCATATTACCCGGTTGTGGTCGTCTCAGATCAAACATGAGGCCACGCGAGTGTTTAAGTGCATCATAATCGCGTCCCCCGACAAAACTTTTTACCATATTAAAAGGACCGTGGTTGGCGGTGATGTTCAGTGCCTGATCGGCGCGGCCCGTACCCAGGTGGGGGGAGGCTATAGTTATTAATGCTTCTATATTTTTTAGTCGATGCCGGATAAGTGCCATGCGTGCCACCACACCACCTGCAGAGTGGCCCACCAGGATGAGTTTTTCACCGGCATGTGTCTGCTGGATGATATCGATGATGTTTTTTAAAACATCCGCCTGGTTTATCACGGGTTGTGTCGATGGTAGTTCGGCGACATAAACGGTATTTTTAGCGCCGGTATGTTCGGTTACAAATAGCTGAGGACCTTGAGGGCTGCCCCGGAAGACACCGGCACGCTGCCAGCCGTGCTGTTGCAGCTCATCGTTGATGCCGGATTTTTCCCACGAGTCCGCATCGCCCAGGTAACCATGGATCAATAACATGACATCCGCCTGCGCTGGCAGACTGATAAGGAGGATAAAGATTATGTGTATAAATTTCATAAAGTTTGTCGAATCGTAAAACGTTACAATAGCGGTCAGTGAGACAGGCTACATCGGATAGTCCTATTTTATAATGATTTATCTCATAGTTAGGAATGAAAGTGAAAAAAAATAGCTTGATCCAGGCGCATCAGAAGAAATTGAGCCGTTGTCGTCTATGCCCGGATATGGTTCCTCCAGTGATAATCGGTCAGGCGGTCAATTCTGAGATCTTGCTGATAGGGCAGGCACCGGGTGACCGGGAAGGTGATCTGGGGCGGCCCTTTGCCTGGACGGCGGGCAAAACCCTGTTCAAGTGGTTTGAGTCTATCGGTGTCGATGAAGAGACTTTCAGAGAGCAGGTTTACATGTCGGCGGTGTGCCGGTGTTTCCCGGGGAAAAATCCCAGGGGAGGAGACAGGGTGCCCGATAAAAAGGAGATAAAAACCTGTTCTCGGTGGATAAATAAAGAGATCGAGTTATTGCGGCCACGCCTGATTATTCCGGTGGGAAAACTGGCGATATCGCAATATCTACCGGTGGACAAGCTGGTGGATGTGATCGGTCAGAGCATAAGGAAAAAGGTTAATGATATCGATGTAGACCTGCTACCGTTACCCCATCCGTCAGGCGCATCTACCTGGCACCGGATGTCACCGGGCAAAGAATTACTGGCGCAGGCACTGGATCTGCTGGCGCAACATGAGAGCTGGAAAAATTTACAGCGGTGAATATAAATACAGTAGATGCTTTAGTCCCGGCTCCATAC
>DROB01000492.1 GCA_011321985.1 Gammaproteobacteria bacterium
AGCAACGTCTAACAAGACGGCATCACCCGCCTCTCTGCCGTATTCATCGTTGATCTTTTCAAAATCATCAAGGTCAAACATCAATAAAGAGAAAGGTTTTTTATATCTGCGGGCACGTTCTATCTCCAGATTAACAGTATCGTGGTAATAACTACCATTTCGTAAACCGGTCAATTCATCTCGTTGTGCAAACCGTATCGCCTGTTGATAACGTAAAGCATTACGCAGCGGCAGTGTTAGCCCTGCCAACATCGCTTCGATTATATCCAGTTCGTTCTCTGATAACTTAGTATCACGCGTTATGCGTATCGTCCCTAACGACATACCTTCATATTTAAGTGCATACTCACAATGATGTGTCCCCGTGTACCCATTCAGCAGGGTCGTGTCCGTCACTTTATCCTCATACTCGATACTGTCACATGCGACCAATGCCCTGAGCTCATTTATAAATGTATCGAATAGTTGATAGAAATCCAGAAATTCATGTAATCGATTATTGAACTCACCCAGACCTTCATCGTTCAGTATATCGAGGTCAAAATGTGGGTTATTGTTCTGTCTGTCTGTATGGGTATAGTGTGATGCTAATTCGGTGTTATTCATCCAGGTTTACCTCTGATTTCGTAATCTTACAAAGATACAAAGCAACATCCATGCCAAACAAATTATATTATAAATATCAATTAGTTAGGAATGCAAATAATGTGAGGACAGTTTTTTGTCGCGATTAAACGGTATTTAAGCTATATAACTCTGCGACGTAAGACAGTTTATTGGCAGATAGTTGTTGCCAGGTTGCCGGACACGGCTTATATAAAAAGGAATAGTCTGAGACTGATGCCGCAGAGGCGGTTAATTGCTTTTAATCTTTTAACGTCTGTTTTGCATCGGAAGCAGCCGTTCAACTGCGCTCAGTAAGCACCTGTTCAAGCTTTAACCAACACGAATCGGCGTATGAAAGAACCTTTAATTATCACTGATCGATTGTTGTCGTGGCAGTGTGAAGGTAAAGATAGCACCACCCTCACCGATACTATTGGCAGCACTGATCGAGCCACCATGCCCTTCGATAATTTCTTTACTGATGGTCAGGCCCAGGCCCGTTCCACCCGCGCCAGTTTCTGTTTTACTCGACTGCACAAACTTTTCAAATACCGTTTCAAGCTCATCTTCAGGAATACCGGTTCCCTGATCCATTATAGAAACCGATAGTGCAGGCACTGCACTCTGTTCTGACTTCTCCTTACTGGTATACAGCACTGCTTCTTCAAAATAGATCATGACACTCATGTTATCGGGTGTAAATTTAATCGCATTCGAAAGTAGGTTTCGGATGACCTGATCGACCTTCTCATTATCATACACCGCGATGGTATTGATCTCAGCGGGTTCAATATCCACCGTCAATGAACGCTCCATAAATAATGGTGCTAGCTCATCTGCCACCACTTTTACCGATGTCTGAAGATCATTTTCATAAAAATTGAATTCCATCCGGCCTGCTTCAAGCTTCGATAGATCGAGCAAGTCATTCAACAGATATAGTAACCGTTGCCCACTCTCATTGATGCGCAAAAAATAACCGGATATTTTTTCGGTCTTAGCCGACCCCACCTTACTACCGCCCAGGCTGGAAAAACCCAGTATCGCGTGCATAGGTGTGCGTAATTCATGTGACATGTTAGCCAGAAATTCAGATTTAGCATGATTAGCCAGTTCCGCCTTTTCCCTCTGGACCATCAGTTCTTCTTCATGTTGATGTGACCTTGCCTGTAGCAGCAGCATATGCTGGAAACTGGAACAAAAGGTTTTTGCATTTTTCAGCAGGAATAAGACGAGTACACCCAGCCCGACTTCCACGAAAAGCAACTCAGATTCGATAATATAATTCTGTTGGGTCAAACAGAACATGAGTGGTAGAAGCACTAGTAGAACAAAGATAATCGAGTATTTACACTTGTATGACAGCGTCGTCGTTGAGGCAGTTGCTATCACCACCATCATGATCAAAACCATCAACACGCTTTGTCCATCTGTCGCCGGAACCAGGATAATGCCCAGACTACCCCAGCACATACCAGATAGTATCGTTCCTATAAGGATATGAGCTTCTGCTGCGTCATAATTGACCCTGTGCTTTTTTTTCGAGGTGTTAAACACGATTACAGCATACAGACGAAACAGATCAACGAGCAAAATCACACCTATCCAGTATGAAAACATGGCTGTATCGACCTGCTCTCGCAGGAAAAGGTAGATAAGTATGGCACCGAGAGTCATCGAGATTATCGAGTAAATACGATTACTGTTAAGTAGATCGATCTGGGCATGACCCACCTCGTTCATCAGGTTGGGCTGTCCTTTAAGAATGTCGTTGCTGGTATACATTAATTTATCCCGATCACCGCTAATGTATCCGCCGGATATAACACCCACGCATTACAAGGAGATTGTAAAAAAATTCTAGGTTCACATCGGTTATTTATAGCAGTAATATCATTATTTACTACCGGCAACGGTGATTTGTACTCGACTTATTTGTAAACCATACCGATGGTCAACAGGATCGTATCAAGCCCATGCTGAAGAGAAAACTTGACCATCAATACACAGAAAGTCCCTTAAAAAGGGATCATGCAGGAAGCATCTGGTTTATGTACCTCCTGATATGTAACAACCTGATTTACAGCAGTGCTTCTCAATATTAAACCATATTAATCAATGACTTATAAACCACTCCCCTCGATGATACTCTGAGCATGTGCGATAGCCTCCGTCATGAAGTCCACAAATACTGAAACACGGGCCGTGCGCCTTAAATCCGGATGAGTGAGCAACCATAATTCCGATTCAAATTCTTTTGGTGGTGGTATAACCCGCCTGAGTTCTGCGTCAGCGTCTGCTATAAAAAATGGCAGGGGGGCGATACCCAAACCCAGTTTTACAGCTTCAAATAATCCTGGCAGCGTATTACTTCGCAGCGCGATACGGGCCCCTGGATAGTGGCGTTCCAGCCACTGATTAGCAGAAAACCAGTCGAGCCCCCTTCCAGGCATCAACCATGTGTACCGCTTGATGTTGCTATCGGCCTGTTCATCAAGGTACTTTACCGAACCATAAAGCGTGACACCGAGTTTACACAGGCGATGCCCGACAGCCATGTCAGGTGGCATTATAGTCGAGCGAATAGCCACATCGGCTTCACGTTGTGAAAGATCTAGAAGAGCATTTTCTACTGACAGATCAAGCTCAATATCGGGGTAAGTACGGCAGAAGCGTACGATGTACGGCATCAATACTTCTATCGTGAGAGCATCAGGTGCCGTAACCCGTAGGCAGCCGCTTAAACGCAGATCACCACCGAGAAGCTTCCTAGAAAGGCTAAATACTTCTGTTTCTACACGCTCCGCAGATGCCAGCATCGTTTCACCCGCTTCCGTCATAACATAGCCTGTCGCTAATCGCTCGAACAGACGTACAGAAATCTTTCTTTCGATTGCGATAATCCGCCTGAACACCGTGGAATGGTTTACTCCCAGATCACGTGCGGCACCTGACAGAGTACCGCGGCGGCAGACCGCGAGAACGACACGTAGATCATTCCATTCTAACTCCTGTGCGTTCATGCAATATCTGTTTTCATAAATTGGCAATATTATATAATTTTCGCACAGGGTAACATATCTCATAAATAAACCCCAGGAGGTATGTATGTCATTTTTAGAATATTCCAGAGATTTTGCAGGTGTTGGTGATATTTTTCTGCGAGACCCGGCCCGCTATCTTCCATTCGTACAACTGCTCGATAACATCATGTCTGCAGAATCTGAACTC
>DROB01000493.1 GCA_011321985.1 Gammaproteobacteria bacterium
AATGTAACTATTTTTGAACATGAATAGATCAGTATCGGTTTCTAAATGGCTGAGGCACCTGGATAGTAAGTTGGGTG
Source organism: Gammaproteobacteria bacterium (assembly GCA_011321985.1). Lineage (GTDB taxonomy): Bacteria > Pseudomonadota > Gammaproteobacteria > SZUA-229 > SZUA-229. The sequence continues at coordinate 78 of DROB01000493.1, forward strand.
ATCATCACTGAATATATCTGGTATCTTATAGCATACTGCTCTGATAATTGAGGTGATTAAGCCAATTGTTTCTTACGGTATTATTTGTTAGTACCATGAGTAACAATCTGATAATCTGCTTACAAGGAGGCAAGTCATGTCACGTAAATCCTGTTGCAATCTGCCGGGTGTTTCACTGCATATCATTCAATACGGATGCAGTCAGAAACCCTGTTTTCATCCTGAAGAAGACTACCAGTATCATCTGCAAGATGCTTCAATCATGTTCATGATAGAGCTGGTGCTCTGTGGCAAGAGCAATTTAGGTCCAGCATTATTTGCTCTGATATCTATCTACATGAAAAGGTTTTGGCTCACAAATATTGTAAGGGCAGGATCGAAGAGATAGTGAGCAGACAGCAGCACCCGGGCAGGTCAGCCAGGGTACGGACTGAAGAGATCAGTACCAGTTATTATATCTTTAGATGAAAGATGGTTAGGGCTTTAGGATACGATCAATTGATAGAGGTACCCTTTATTGTTCGGGTACGGGCACCGGAGTATCATTATTCGATATTCAGTTTCTGCAGGCGATAACGAAGTTGTCTGAGACTTAATCCCAGTAATTTTGCTGCAGCCGTTTTATTCCATCGTGTTTTTTCCAGTGCCTGCATGATGCTCTGTTTTTCCTGGCCTACCAGGTCCATAGGATCGATATCATCGAATTCCGAGCCAGCTTTTTTATGGGTCTCGGTAGATTTCAGGTGAAGATCCTGTCTGGTTATATTGTTGTCATCAGACAGGGCGATTGCACGCTCCAGGATATTCTCCAGTTCGCGTACGTTTCCGGGGAAATGATAGTTCTGTAGTTCGTCTACTGCTTCGTCATCGATGGAGGGTTTTTTCATGCCCATTTTTTCTGACAGGTTATTAAGTAACAGGTCGATAAAAATGGGGATGTCTGCTTTTCTCTCTCGCAGGCACGGAATGATTAATTCGATCACATTGATACGATAGTAGAGGTCCTCCCTGAAGGTGCCGTCCGATACCAGTTTGACCAGGTTTTTGTGACTGGCACTGAGTATCCTTACATCTACCGGTTTTTCCTGCTGTGCTCCGACCGCACGGACGGCTTTTTCCTGGATAACACGTAATAATTTTACCTGCATATTCAGGGGTAGCTCAGCTATTTCGTCGAGAAACAAGGTGCCGCCATTCGCTGCGGTAAACAGCCCCTGCTTGTCAGAATGTGCGCCTGTAAAACTGCCTTTGAGGTGGCCAAAAAATTCGCTTTCCATCAGCTCTGCCGGAATTGCGCCACAGTTAACCGGTACAAAAGGGCCATCACAGCGAGCCCCCTGTTGATGGATCATCCTGGCAACACGTTCCTTGCCTGAGCCAGATTCTCCATGGATGAATACGGGGGCCTGGTTACGTGCCAGCTTGCCGATATTTTTTAGTAGTGTTTTAACAACGGGTGATTCGCCAGTGATAGTGAGCCTGTTATTACTTATTCTTTTTTTCTCGGTCTGGTCAGTTAAGGTAATGGCGGAAGCGACCAGGTTTCGCAGGATTTGCAGATCAACGGGTTTGGAGACAAAATCGAATGCCCCGGCTTTCAATGCTCTGACGGCCGATTCCATATTGCCATGTGCGGTGATGACGGCGATGGGTAAATCCGGGTAGTTTTTCTGTACGTGCTCGACCAGTTCGATGCCATCACCATCAGGTAGGTTCATGTCGGTGAGACACAGGTCGAAGTGTTCTGTGTCGAGCAGCAAACGGGCATCGGTAAGGTTGAGTGCTGACTGTGATGCGATATCCATCCGCATCAATGTGATCTCTATTAATTCACAGATGTCTGCTTCATCATCGATGATGAGTACGGTTTTTGTCGCCATGGATCAGCCCTGAGTGTACCTGTTTTTTATTATTTTTTTCACCATCTATCTTTCACCATTATGGATTTTTTTGAAAGTGAACCTTGAAACAGGTGCCACCGGAGGGTGGTGAAATATGGCGTATCTTAGCACGGTTACTCTCTATTACTTCTTTTGTAATATATAAGCCCAGACCTGTACCTTCAGAGCTGGTGGTGAAAAACGGGTCAAAAATATGTATCTGTGTTTCTTTGTCTATGCCAGTACCGTTATCAATAATATCGATGCAGGGTTGGCCGGTCTCTTTATCAATCCCCCCCCTGATATGGATCATTATATTTGATATCTCCATGTTCGAGTGATGGATAGCGTTACTGCATAAGTTCCACATGACCTGATGTAATTGACTCGAATCAAACAATATAGTGATATCCTGAGGTTCTATCTGGATCTGCATCTGATAGGCTTGGAAATTTTTTGTCGTAATAAACTCTTCTCTGAACTGGACCAGCCATGGATAAAGATTGATCGACTCTGGCGTTCCCTGTTGTTGCCTGGATAGTTGCAGTACATTTTCAACGATACTATTGAGACGTTTTACCTGTGTATTGATGATGGTCGTCAATTTTTTATCTGCGATATCCGTCGATGTTTCTTCGAGTAACTGACCTGCATGGTTAATAGCCGCCAGAGGGTTGCGTATCTCATGTGCGATACTGGCCGTTAGTCTGCCGAGCGATGCCAGCTTCACCTGTTGAAAACGTTGTGTCAGCTGTGCAGCATCTTCCAGGAAAATCAGGGTTCGCCCTTCCTGTTTATCGACCGAGTGGTCACTCTGGTCGACATGACTGAAACCGGGTTGTAGAGCGGGCAATCCCTGTGCCTGAAGGATAGGTTTATGGTTCTGAGTAGCATTGTTGTGCCACTCCAGAAACCGGTCGTACAGGTCGGTTGAAACTTTATCCAGGCGGGTATCGGCGTTTATCGTTATATTGCCTAAAAGCTCTAGAGCTGCATTGTTTGCCATCAGGATCTTTCCATTATTTTGCATCACGATGATACCGGTACGCATACCCTTGATGATCTGCTCGTTCATCTGGACGATGGTTTCCAGTTCAGAGCTGGCCTGTGCGGCTATCTTCTCTGACTCTTTTAGTTTTCGTGTCGTGTATATCGTTAGAAAAGCGGAGATAAAAATTAATATACCAAGCAGTCCGGCCTGTGTGAAAGCTGGTGTATAGCGGGTGTAGAAAAGTTGTGAATAGATCTGTTCGCTAATGACGGCTAGTGCGGCGATCGATGCAAACAGGATAGTGATGCGTTTTCGTAAAAACAGGCTGGTCATGGACGGGCTTATGATCAGTAACATGCCCAGTCCGGTACGTATCCCGCCTGTGGCGTGCATCAATATGATGATGCATATTATATCGACGAGAGTATGAACGACGACCTGGTTGTCGATACCCGGCTTTTTTGCTTTGATGCCGATAGCAAAAATGATGCTGGCAATGAGATAAGCAACAGAGGTGCTGATGTATAGCGCACCATGCAGGAATTCTGCAGGAATAAGTCGGGGTAGCCAGTCATTTATATAGATGGTGATAAAAAACAGGGCCAGTAATCCACGGAAGTAATTGAACAGCCGCAGCCGATACCAGACATCAGAGATGTCCTGGAGGCGGGTATCAGGGTTCCGGGAGACAGGGTTGTTTGGCACGTCGATATTTTTGTCTATTGGCACATCACCCAAGTATAGCTGTAAATACGCTGCTCAGGGTCACTAAGGCGAATGCTGATTATCGTCTAACCAGTGTTCGCTTTAGTAAGAGCGGGTGCGGGCCGTGGACGTGATAGTGGCTATTAATAGAGGTGTCCTCTGGGTAGAGGTATCATGATCGCTATTTCCTGCGTCTTTTCCTTCTGAGAATGAAGCTCAGGCCAGCAAAGATGACAATAATTATGGCGATGATTACTAATATTCGTAGCATGCTAAAATCTCTCTTTTTAGTGGTTATGAGTGATAGGTCATGAGTGGTGAAAAGCCGGTCGGGTTAAGTAGTTCTGCATCAATCCGTATAGTAATGGTACAGGATGTTTTTCAGGTAGGGGACATCAAATCTAATGCCGACAAGATTATCGATGCATCGATCATGGCAAGCGAGCAGGGTGCTGATCTCGTTATTTTTCCTGAGCTGGCCCTGGTCGGTTATCCGCCTGAGGACCTATTGCATCGCCAGGGTTTTCTTATGCAGACTCGAAAAGAATGTCTGCGTATCCAGCAGCATTTACGACAGACGGTAGGCGATACCGGTGTAGTGTTTGGCTTACCTGTCGAAGATAAGAATCATGGTGGGCGGTTATATAATGCAGCCATTTATATACACCAGGGCAAGATAGAGCAAACCTGTTTCAAACAGTCTCTCCCCAATTATTCTGTTTTTGATGAATTACGTTATTTCGAGGCAGGCAGTGAAAGTGTTGTTATCGATGTCAGGGGGTATAGACTGGGGCTGCTGATATGTGAAGATGTCTGGCAGGCGGACTGTGTTAAACGTGCCAGGCAGAATGGAGCACAGGCCGTCATCGTGCTCAATGCTTCCCCTTTCCATATAAATAAACACCACGAGCGTATAAAAATTTTACAGGATCATGCCAGTCGGTTCGGGCTGGCCATCATGTATCTCAATATGACGGGAGGGCAGGATGAACTGGTGTTTGATGGTGATTCACTCGTCGTTGATAAATCTGCAACGCTCGTCGCGCGTGCAAAACTGTTCGAAAAGGATATCCTTGAGCTTGACTTCGATGGTGACGATGTTGTCTCACAACACCTGATTGAACCTGAGCAGGGTAACAAAGCATTTTCTGATGAAGCGGTAACCTATAAAGCACTGGTTACCGGGGTTCGTGATTTTGTCCGACAAAATGGCTTTAGTGGAGTCGTGATCGGTCTTTCCGGTGGTGTCGATTCGGCGCTGACGCTGGCGATCGCCGTCGATGCGATCGGAGCACAGAATGTACAGGCGGTGATGATGCCCTCACGCTATACCGCCGATATGAGTCTGCACGATGCACAGGCTGAGGCTGATCTGCTGGGTGTGAGATATGATGTGATCGAAATCGAGCCGATATTCGATCAGTTTTTATCTTCTTTAGCCCCTGTTTTTAATGGTGCTGAAGCCGATACCACCGAAGAAAATCTTCAGGCTCGTTGTCGGGGTATGTTGCTGATGGCGATCTCGAACAAGACCGGCCGTATGGTATTGACCACGGGCAATAAAAGTGAGATGGCTGTGGGGTATGCAACGTTGTATGGTGACATGTGTGGTGGTTTTGCGCCGATAAAAGATGTATGCAAAACCCGGGTATACCGATTGTGCAGATACCGAAACAGTGTATCTGCGGTTATTCCAGAGCGCGTTCTGACACGCCCACCGACAGCAGAATTAAGAGAGGACCAGTGTGATCAGGATTCATTGCCCGAATATGACATACTGGATCGTATCCTGGAGTTGTCGGTCGAGCAGGACTGGCCGATCGATGAAATTGTCGCTGAGGGTATCGACCGGGCTGATGTCCTGCATGTTATTACACTGGTGCAGCGAAATGAGCATAAACGTCGGCAATCGGCACCGGGCATACGGATTACGCGGCGGGCCTTCGGGCGTGATCGGCGCTATCCTATCACTTCAGGTTACCGGCGAAAGTAAAAATCTGAGACCATGACGGTCCTTTCGGTTTACAGCATAGCCGGCGGTTTTTTGCCGTAGTTATCCGGGTCGCTGGTATTTTTGATATCTGAAAAATCATTGAAATCGATCACACGCTGAGTATCGGCAGCGAGCTCAGGAAGTGCCAGTTTCTGGTATGATAACAGCATTATGTCGAGTGCACGTTTCGTCCAGATGGTTTCAGGGTAGCGTTCCAGCACTGTTTTGGCGCGATTGGCTGAGGAGAGCCATGATTTTCGTTTGATGTAGAACTCAGCCACGAGGATTTCTTTTTTCGCCAGCTGGTTTCGCAGATAGATCATGCGTTGGTGAGCATCACCGGCATAAAGGCTGTTCGGAAAACGACGTACCAGGGTTGAAAAATCATTGAATGACTGCTCCAGTACCGCCGGGTCATGTTGTGAAGGGTCGCGTGGAAACCAGGCCTCGAGTAATCCCTGGCCCAGATTGAAGTTGATCAGACCTTTCAGATAATAAACATAATCCAGATGAGAATCTCGTGGGTGAAGCCGTTCAAAGCGTTCGATAGCACTGGTGGCCTGATCGAGTTCATCAAACTTGTAATACGCATAGGCGATATCCAGTTGAGCCTGTTTCGCGTAAGGGTCAAAAGGGTAGCGCGCTTCCAATGTTTCAAGATTTTTTACGGCAGTCTCAAACTCGGCAGCATCGATAGAGGATTGTGCCTCTTCATAGATTTCTTTTGCCGAGAGACCTTCGGTTTCATCTTTGTCAGCACCAGCACAAGCGACTAAAATGACAGGGAGTAGAGCAAGGATAAATAGACGCATTAAAAAATTTAGAGGTAGTTACAGGGTTTTTGTTAGAAACCAGCATTATAGCGAAGTTCACGCCGGGGGCATATGTCAGATACACCAATAATAAAGCAGTTAACGGAAGAATATGCAGGTAAAAGGCTGGATGTGGTGCTGGCTCAGCTTTTTCCTGAATATTCGCGTAGTCGACTGAAGATCTGGATCGAGCAGGGGCAGGTACTACTCGACGGGAAGACATCGAAGCCAAAAACGAAAATATCCGGTGATGAAATGCTTCAGCTATCGGTGCAGAGTATCGAATCAGAGCAAGATTGTATCGCTGAAGATATCCCGCTGGATATCATCTATCAGGATGAAGCGATCATCGTGGTGAATAAACCGGCAGGTCTCGTGGTGCATACGGCAGCCGGGCATTATTCAGGGACCATGCAAAATGCTCTGCTGTATTTTGATGAAGCCCTGGCCGCTGTTCCCCGTGCCGGTATCGTCCATCGTCTTGACAAAGATACCACTGGGCTAATGGTGGTGGCCCGTAACCTTAGTTCACATAAATATCTGGTCGATCAGATACAGAAGCATGAAGTCATCCGGCAATATCAGGCGGTGGTGTACGGTGTGATGACAGGTGGCGGCATGGTTGATCAGCCCATCGGGCGGCACCCTCGTGATCGCATCAGAATGGCTGTCAGAGAAAATGGCCGTGAAGCAATCACACATTATCGCCTGCTGCAGCGTTTTCGTGAACATAGTCACATCAGTGTGCAGCTGGAAACAGGGCGCACCCACCAGATACGCGTACACATGAACCATCTGCGTTATCCTCTCGTGGGCGATCCGGTTTATGCCGGGCGGCATCGCAATCCTGCGGGTGCTTCAGCCGAATTACTCCATTTTTTGCAGCAGTTCAAACGCCAGGCCCTTCATGCATGGAGGCTAAGTTTTGACCATCCTGACAGCGGTGAAGCGGTGACGTTTGAGGCACCGGTGCCAGAGGATATGCAGCAGTTGATCGGTCTGTTGCAGGCAGATTTACAGGCTAATGGATAAATCACATTACCTGCCGGTAGCATGGCCGGACAATTCTCTAGATGAGCCACAGCGGGTCAAAGGAGTTACCACTTTAACGACAGGGGGTATCAGCATCGATGCTTACCGGGAATTTAACCTGGCAACGCATGTCGGTGATGATCCGGATGCGGTTAGAGCGAATAGAATAACTTTATCAAAGGAGCAGAGCTTGCCTGCAGAGCCTCTCTGGCTGAATCAGGTGCACAGTAACAGGGTGGTATATGCCGATGGCCCAGAGTATTCTGACCCATTAAAAACACCCGATATACAGGCGGACGCAGCGATAAGTAGAGCAAGAGGCATCGTCTGCAGTGTTATGACGGCGGATTGTTTACCCGTTTTTTTCTGTAATCGAGCGGTGACAGAGGTGGCGGTTGCACATGCCGGCTGGCGCGGGCTGCATGCTGGCATCATCAGCAATACAGTGGCTGCGATGCGATCACCGGCAGACGAAATTGTTGTCTATCTAGGTCCTGCGATCGGGCCACAGGCCTTTGAAGTGGGTATGGATGTCTTTCGGGCTTTTTCCGAAAAAAACATCTCCAACGAATCGGCTTTTATCGCAACCTCTGATGGGCACTATCTATGTGATATCTATCAGCTTGCACGTATCGAGCTGTGGGCTTTAGGAATAAATCAGATATCGGGCGGTGATCATTGTACGTTTACTGATGAGCGGCGATTTTATTCTTATCGGCGACAGGCGAAAACAGGACGCATGGCCAATCTGATCTGGCTTTCGTGAATCGATGCGAGGTCATCCCCGCAATGTGAATAAACAAAAAGTGACGAAACATAATTGATGCTGTGTATTTATGCCTGTCCATATCGCGGAATGATCTAACGTTTTTAATGTCACCTTCTAACAGCCATATTCAAGGGTTGGTTACTCGTATCCTGAACTCCAGGTCAAAAAACGGTGTATTCGACCCGGTGCTGGGGTTCATGATGCCACTCGGCCTGAATTCGATCGTCCTGACAGCGGGGTCATAAGACCCGTTCGGAATAATCGGACTGGATGCGGAATCGAGAAAAGTGATGCAGTCACCGGCATCTGCCAGGCTGATAAAATTACAGCTAACACCACTGGCATCAGCTCCTGTGCCATCGGTGAAAGAAAAGGGCGCACCACCATTGAAGTTGCCGGTGAATAATTCGATACCCGCTGTAATATCATCGCTGATTAACAATGTATTATTGTCGGGAGAGCCAAACCCGGCATTAACGACCCTGATCCTGTAGATCGAATTGGATAACGGAATGGCTTTCGGATTGCTTGCATTGACCGGATCATCTTCCAGCGTAACCTGTTTTTGTATGACGAAGGTCGGAAACGGTACAGTGCCCTCGATGCAGACATCATCGACGTGCCAGAAATCAAAGATGCCAGCATTACCGGTGAGTTGCCGGAAACGGATCTGAAACGCGGCATGTTGTGCGGTAACAGGTAGGTTATAGTTGCGGGTAAATATCTGGCCCTGTGTGCCGGCACCGGTGAATGTTTCCAGTGCCACCCAGTTCAGTGCGCTATTAAGGTATTCCACCACCAGATCTTCACCGCCATCGGGGTCTTCACTGAACGCATCCGCGCCCCGTCGGATCCACATAGAGACACCACTGAACTGCGCTGTATTGGTGTTCATGGCATTTGAGCTGACCGTGACGGTGCCGCCATTAGTGAACATGGAAGAAGATGCCGACTGGAAGGTGGCGGTATTGATGCCCGCGTTACCGCCAGCACTGGTGATCGTCCAGTTTGATAGTCCCTGTTCGAAATCATCACAGTTGCCTAATGCCAGCGGAGGCCTCGAAGCAGCTGTCTCAGTAAGGATGACATCATCGATATGCCAGTAATCAAAGTCAGCGCCGCTGCCTGCAGTCTGGCGTACACGAAGCTGAAAATTGGCATGGAGAGCCGAAAAAGGTAGAGGGATGGTATCGGTGATAATTTCACCGGGGGTTCCATTGCCGGGATAAGTGGCAATATTTACCCAGGTACCGACACTGTCCAGAAATTCGACTACGAGATCTTCCAGGTTGTCCGGATCTTCAGAAAATGTATCACTACCGCGTCTGACCCAGAATGACAGGTCGGCCCCCGGTACCGTTAGATCGATAACGCTACTGGTAACGATCACCGCCTGATGGCGTGTAAACATAGCGCGTGTCGGTGAGTTCGCGGTATCTGTATTGATACCGGCTGCCGTGCCGACACTGCTGGTCCAGCCAGGTGCCAGTGACGCACGTTCGAAGTCATCTGAAAAAAGAATAGTACCGGGCGTAGCAACTGCTATGCCTGTTGATAGCAAGTGCAAAAAAATAGACGATAAAATAACAACAGGGCGCAGTATTCTGTTTTGCATAATCTTATGTATGGTGTTGACTTCTATATTCTAGCAGTTGATGGCGGTATCGGCTTATGGCGAGTGGAAAATCGTCGATCCCTGCGGGTTGATTCCCCGAGGCTTGTGTTGATGATCACAAACAGGGGTAATGCTCTCGTCGCCAGTACATAGCCCATCCGCTTGTGCCGTGGTGGCTTATTTTTCCGGCGGGGTGTGGAACTACCGGTATCCGCTGTCGATCAAAAATATTTATCCCTGTCGTTGATAAATTTAAAAAACTTGAAAGAGTCATTTATGTCCTCATATAAATGAGTAATCCACTGCAAAAGCAGTACGAATATATACAGTTCAAAGAGCAAAATTATGAGAACAGATAAATTAACAACACGATTTCAGGCAGCCTTGTCCGATGCCCAGTCATTGGCTGTCGGGCGGGATAATCAGTTTATCGAAGCAGCGCATGTGCTACTGGCATTGCTGGAGCAGGATTCCAGCACCGTCAGCCAGATACTGGCGAGTACGGGTGTCAGCGTCGATGGGCTTAAATCAAAATTAAACGAGGCTCTCGAACGCCTGCCACAGGTGGAGGGTCATCAGGGTGATGTGCAGCTTTCCAACGAGTTGATCCGGATATTGAATCAGACCGATAAACTGGCACAGCAGAAGAACGATCAATTCATTTCCAGTGAGTTGTTCCTGCTGGCATTGGTCGATACGAAATCGATGGTCAGTGAAATATTGAAAACGGCTGGTGCTGATAAAAATCAGCTGGAACGTGCCATCGAAAATGTACGTGGTGGCGAATCGGTTAATGATGCCAATGCAGAAGAAAACCGGCAGGCGCTGGAAAAATATACTATCGATCTGAGCGAACGCGCTGCACAGGGCAAACTGGACCCTGTGATCGGTCGTGATGAAGAGATCCGCCGTACCATCCAGGTGCTGCAACGGCGAACAAAAAATAATCCGGTATTGATCGGTGAACCCGGTGTCGGTAAAACGGCCATCATCGAAGGCCTGGCGCAACGGATCCTGAACGGTGAAGTCCCCGAAGGTTTAAAGAGCAAACGTATCCTCTCGCTGGACATGGGAGCACTGATCGCGGGTGCTAAATTCCGTGGTGAGTTTGAAGAACGTCTGAAGGCGGTATTAAAAGATCTGTCGCATCAGGAAGGCCAGGTTATCCTGTTCATCGATGAATTGCATACAATGGTCGGCGCCGGTAAAGCCGAAGGGGCGATGGATGCCGGTAATATGCTAAAGCCCGCGCTCGCGCGTGGTGAGTTGCATTGTGTCGGTGCGACCACCCTGGATGAATACCGTCAGTACATCGAAAAAGATGCCGCGCTCGAGCGGCGTTTCCAGAAAGTACAGGTCGATGAGCCCAGTGTCGAAGACACGGTTGCTATCCTGCGTGGTCTGAAAGAACGCTACGAGATACACCACGGCGTAGAGATCACAGACCCTGCCATCGTAGCGGCAGCCACTCTGTCACACCGTTATATCAGTGACCGTCAACTGCCGGATAAAGCCATCGATCTGATCGATGAAGCGGCCAGCCGCATCCGTATGGAGATCGACTCCAAACCGGAAGTGATGGATCGACTCGATCGTCGTATCGTGCAGTTAAAGATCGAACGAGAAGCCCTGAAGAAGGATAAAGACAAGGCGACTAAAGCGCGTCTGGAAAACCTGGAAGAAGAGTTAAGTAATCTGGAAAAAGAATACAGCGATTATGAAGAACAATGGCTGGCCGAAAAACTGGTGGTGCAGGGTTCGTCTAACCTGAAAGAAGAGCTGGAAACCGCAAAACTGGAACTGGAGACCGCACACCGTGCAGGCGACCTGGCGCGTATGTCTGAGTTGCAGTATGGCCTGATCCCTGAACTGGAATCGCAGATAGCCCAGGTGGCAGAAGCAGAACTGGCACAGGATAACAAATCACAGCTGATACGCAACAAAGTCAACAGTGATGAGGTCGCAGAGATCGTAGCCCGATGGACCGGCATTCCGGTCAGTAAGATGCTGGAAGGCGAGCAGGAAAAACTGCTGCGTATGGAACAGGAGATCGGTGCCCAGGTGATCGGTCAGGAAGAAGCCGTGGCGGCTGTCGCCAATGCGATTCGTCGGTCACGTGCGGGCTTGTCTGATCCCAGTAAACCCAATGGTTCGTTCATGTTCTTTGGTCCGACCGGTGTCGGTAAGACCGAGTTGACCAAAGCGCTGGCTAAATTCATGTTCGATACCGAAGATGCCATGGTGCGCATCGATATGTCGGAGTACATGGAAAAACATGCCGTATCCCGATTGATCGGTGCGCCACCGGGTTATGTCGGTTATGAAGAAGGCGGGTATCTGACAGAAGCGGTAAGACGCAAGCCTTATTCTGTCATCTTGCTGGACGAGATAGAAAAAGCACATCCCGATGTGTTCAATATCCTGCTGCAGGTACTGGATGACGGTCGTCTTACCGACAGTCAGGGGCGCACGGTCGATTTCAGAAACACGGTCATCATCATGACCTCTAATCTGGGTTCACAACAGATACAGGAGATGTCAGCCAATAATGATTATGAAGGCGTGAAAAAGATGGTGATGGAGATCGTCTCCCAGCATTTCAGACCTGAATTCATTAACCGTGTCGATGAGACCGTGGTATTTCATCCACTGGCTAAAGACCAGATTCGCGATATTGCAAAAATTCAGCTGCAACATCTGGCGACCCGTCTGCAGGACCAGGATTTCACGCTGGATATCTCAGATGAAGCCATCGATGTGTTAGGCGAAGCCGGGTTTGATCCGGTGTACGGGGCACGACCGCTGAAACGGGCGATCCAGCAATACCTGGAAAATCCGTTAGCGCAGATGATCCTGAAAGGGGATTATATGCCGGGTGATGTCATCCACGTCGAGGCTGAAGCATCCGGGTTGAAGTTTGCTCCAGCCGAGCGGATTGAACTGGCGGGTTAATTTTTAGCCAGGGGCGCAATCAATGAATAGTGGTGCCTTTAAAGACTGTCCTGAACCGAAGGACTGCTATCGGCCATTAGCGAACATACGGAAAAACATTTTTTTGCCGCGAAGGATGCGAAAAGTGCGAAGAAAAGCTTAAAAGTAAAATCACTGCTGTCCCGTTAACGTTCTCTTTTGCCACCAGAAAGGGCGATAGCATCGGTTCATATGATATGGTTATATAACCCGAGACACGAAATCCAGCAAATGACTGAGACACGCTGTAAACACATCCATGTGCGCTCGGATGCCGCGTCCGTGCGGCATACGGTCTCAGTCATTTGCTGGATTTCA
>DROB01000494.1 GCA_011321985.1 Gammaproteobacteria bacterium
CATCGCTCCCAGGGTATCGCCGTGATAGCCGCCGCGCAGGCTGACAAAGCGCTGTTTCCCTGGCCGGCCATTTGCCTGCCAGTACTGTACTGCCATTTTCAGCGCGATTTCAACCGAAACCGAACCGGAATCGGCCAGAAAAACGGTGTCCAGGCCATCGGGAGTGATATCGACCAGTTTTCTGCCAAGCTCGACCGCCGGTCTATGCGTCAGACCGCCGAACATGACATGTGCCATCTGTTCCAGCTGTGTGCTGGCGGCCCGGTTCAGCTCGGGCACGTTATAACCGTGGATGGCGCACCACCACGAGGCCATACCGTCGATCAGCTCCCTGCCGTCCTCAAGCTGCAGGGTAACGCCCCGGGCGGATTGCACGGCAAAGATCGGGGTGTCGCTGTGGGTAGAGCTATAGGGGTGCCAAAGATACTCTTTGTCGTCAGCAAGAAGTGAGGGGGCATCAACCGTGTTCATGCGTGCATTCTACAGGGTTTGAAAGGCGGTTTAAGTGAAAAAAAGAGCCAGAAAAAGTCAATATTCTGGCGTAAATGGTCAATATCTTTAACAGGGGCCGCCATAGAATGCTGTTATGCCGACCAGTTGTCAGGTGACGACCGACAGAAGAGTCAGGCATTTCGCGCCCTCTGCATGTAATGTGGAGGGTGCTTTATTTTTCTGTTTTACTGAAAAAAACTTGCCAGTGATGAATTAATGGAGCCGGACAGGCGTGGTTATGTGCGGGGCGGGTCTAGTAGCGTCCGTGCTCCTTCATAATATAGTTATTCATCTCGACAAACTGCCTGTTCATTTGCAACATGGTTCTGTGTACCGATTTGATAATCATTTTCATAATCTTGTACATTAAGCGTGGGTGCTCGTCGATCATGCTTTCAAGTGCATCGCGATGAAGTTCTAGCACGTGAGATTCTCCTGCGGCGCTCACCGTTGCTGAATGGCTGGTGTTGTCAATAAAGCCCATGGCGCCGGCCACATCTCCGGGTTTCAGGTGCTGCAGGGTAACGTGCTCGCCACCGCCTGCATCTCGTGTTACAACAATATCGCCTTCGATGATAATGTATAACGCGTCATCCTTCTCTCCTTCGCGTAACAGAGCCTCACCGGCACCCAGTTTCCTTACCTGAAATGCCAATGACAGAATCTCACACTCCTCTCGACTGATGTCTTCACTCAGTATATCGGTACAGGTATTCACAAATTGATCGATATCACTCATTGTTTGTCCTCCCTCACTTTTAACTGTTTAATTATTTTCAGTTTGCAGTTTATAAAGACAAAGGTATTGATCAAAGTCAATCAAGTTGCTGAAACTATTGGTGTGGCTGTGGTCGATTGCGAATAAATATTATGACTTTTATGTTTTTTCTAATATAAATACTTCCGGGGGCAATGAGCTGAGAGTCGGCGATGGTTAAGTTTTTATTGGACGCAGATACTTAAAATGAATTTTGTCTCTCTGTCATAAAAAGCCACTTTCTGGGGTATTGTCATGTATGGCAGAGATGGTTGAGTCTGAAGGGATTATCGGATACATCCCTGTGCCCGACCCTGCGGGCTCGCCGCTGAAATGCGCGGCTCATGCAAATTCGTTCCAGACGAATTTGTCGAACCCTGACTCGGGTTCTCAGCCTTCCCCAGGAAGTGCAATTATGGGCCATAAAAAAAGCCCCTTTCGGGGTTATTGTCATGTATGGCAGAGATGGTTGGGCCGGAAGGGATTATCGGGCACATCCCTGTGCCCGACCCTACGGGCTCGCTGTCGCTCGTGAAAAATTGCTCCGGGCAATTTTTTCGAACCCTGACTCGGGTTCTCACCCTTCCTCTCTGCCATAAAAAAAGCCCCTTTCGGGGCTTTGTTTATGGCAGAGAGGAAGGGATTCGAACCCTCGATACCTTTC